>JAILNV010000128.1 GCA_024691125.1 Lachnospiraceae bacterium
TTCAAAATTCGTAAGCGATGAATTACCGGCACACCAGTCAAACTCCATGTCGGATATGATATAAAGCTTGGCAGGCATGTCTTCCTGCTTTACATGATTTTTAACGGCTGTTCTCAATATGAGGTCAAAAGTCGCTGCTATATCCGTGTTGCTGCATTCATTATAACCCATGCAGTACCTCATCTTCTCAACTATATCCCTTCCCTTTACTTCAACGAGCTGAGGCCTTGTTGAGAAGGTTATGAAATGTCCCTTGAACGCACCGGTATTATGCTCTGCAAAATAGATACCGAGCGACTGTGCGACTGCTGCAGGCAGAGGCCTGAACCCGCCATACATGGAGCCGGATCCATCTACAACCGCAAGCGCATTTTCACTTCCGGTGAAGTTCTCAAGAGCATTCCATGTAACATCCATGGCACGTCTCTCATCCTCAGTAAATCCCATACGTCTCATCGACCTGTCTATTACAGGTGCCACAACATCATAAGGTGTAAGTGTTCCTGTGTGCATAGCAGAAGGATCTGTTTCTGCCTTTTTAAGGAATGCGGAATACCTCTCCTGATCATTCCTGTAAAATGCTGCCCTGTACTTATACAATGCCTTGGATGCCTGCTTCTCATAGTCGAAGGAATAATCCTTCTCCCTGAGATTGTTCTCTATTATCCTGATATAGGAACGGAGAGCGGACAGGGTTCTCCTGTATGCAGCATCCTTGTATCCCATCTTCCTTGCTATCCTCTTGGCTGTCAGTACCGTTTCCTTATTGCTTGCATTTACGGAAGGGAGCCACTTTGCAAGAAGAGATACTTCTCCACCTTCCTTCATCGCATTGATATCCTTATCAAGCTTAGTCTTTAAGTACTCCATGAACATGTCCTCACAGGGAGTGCCCATGAGAACAAGAAGATCATCATACCTTCCGTATTCAGCTACGTTTTCGATATTCTTCTTTACTGTTTCAGGCTCGTTTTTTGCAAGGTACCCAAGAATTATCTTAAACGCCCTTCTCTCACCGAGGCCGCCCCTTATATCCCTTGCATAGAAAAGGATCTTGGTTGCTATATCAGGATCTTCGGCGTATGCCTTTATAAACCTTCCGGTTATATCCTCTTCACACGCATTCCTTAATGCACCTATCGTTGCAAAAAGATCAAGGCAGTCCGACATTGTTGTAGCATATGTCACTGCTCCGTTTTCGGTATAAGCCCTGTTTGCTTCCTTCTTCAAAAAGTTCAACATTTTCATTCACTCCTTTTTTATTCGGTTTGCGGTATTGTGGCTTCCCGCAAACCAACAAGATACAGTTTTTCACCACCGCGGGATCCTCCCCCGCAAGAACTGGCCGTGCCACAGCGGCCGTTCAATGGTTCCCAAAGGATTGCTGTATGTATCTTTCATACAAGACACATTTCATTAGGAACAGGATTCGAACCTGCGTCTGCATGACTAAAAATCATGTGATCTACCAATTAAACGATCCCGGATTGAGTTGCTGTATGTGTCTTTATGTGCTTATGGTACATTATGAGAAGGGATAATAAAAGAAGCAGAATGCAATTATATTGTAACCCCAAAATATTTGCATAAATCCTTCTATTCTGTTATTATTTGATTATCTGACGACCCCATATAGGATGAACGGATATGACGAAGTCATATTCAGCGTCCGTTCCGACGATTGGCCGCTGAACATAGGTGAGGGGGCAATTCATATTTCATAGGAGAAATTATGACTGAAAAATATAAGATTTATATACCGGAAGATATGAAATCCCGTCTTATGAACGATGCTGAACTGTTTGAATTCATGAAAAAAGACGGTTCCATCAACTTAAATGCTTTTCTGAAGGAACTACTCATAAATTACTTCGATGAGTACAGAGACCGAAAGGCCAAACTACTTGATACCATCCTCACAGATCTTGGGCAGTTTCCTTCCATATCCCCTAAAGATGCCGAAACTATAGCCGACAGGATCATTAATACATACATGAAAAGTGAAAAATACAGATCTGACCGCAGCACTGCCATCACCCTTACTGTAAGCGGACGATCCCTGGATGTTATGCGCGCTATAGAGAATAACCTCTTAACTGATATATCTCTGTCCCAGTATATAAATGATCTCTTGAGCTCATATCTTTCCATTGCGCGAAATGACCGCGAGGTTATCATCTTCAGGGATACCTTTGAGGTGCTAAATGAAGCAATACAAAAGAAAAGGATAATAACGTTTTCAACATCCTCTGCCGAAAATCTGGTATTTACGGTTAAACCATATATCATAGCTGCATCCAAAGAAGAGCAATGTAACTATCTTCTGTGTTCAGATACTACTCACAGATCTCTTCATACGTACAGGGTATCAAGGATAAAAGCACTGTATACAACATCCGACTGTTTTATCCCTGACGATGACGATCTTCTGAAATTGCAGGACATAGCAAGAAGAAATCCGTCTTCGACATCCAAAAACATAGATGCAGTAGTACAGCTGACCGATAGAGGTGTCCACAAATTCCATATGATCGTAAAAAACAGACCAGATGTGCTGAGAAGGGAAGGAAATACCTATTACTTCAGCTGGCCCAAAAGAGCCCTTGAAGACTATTTCCGCCGTTTTGGATATGATGCTCTTTTCATCTCTCCTGAAGAATGCCGGGAATCGATGAAGTATTTCTATGGCAGATCATTAGATACATATAACAGGAACAGATTATGATCACATACCAAATTCTTCACATAACTTATCGTAACGGACCTGCTCCTTTTCCTTGATTGCTTTCGTAATGTGAATTTTTAAATTCTATATATTTTGCCCTAATTCAAAGTTATTTTCCGCAATAAGCAACAGCATCAGCCTGGAATTGAAGACCTTCTTTGCCACCTATATGTGCAAACTCTGTCTGTATAGACTTGCGCACAGGATATTTCCCATTGAATCTTTCCCTGATAATATTCTCTATAACAGGGACCAAAGAACCGTCCCCTCGAACATACGAAAGCGGATGCCGACTCAATATCGTCTGCATCCGCTCTCAAACCTGCTCTTCAGTTCCCAATGGACTATACCTCTCATTTCCGTTCCGCTTTTTCGGGGTGGTCGTAATTTATGTTAATTTTATAGTGCCCGTCTGCACTCAATCAATTATCCGACTCCCTATTCAATTGTATCGACATCGGTTCGGTACCCGGACTTTACTGTACATACCCTTCTTAATGTACCTCTGCTTCACAACGCCTGTCCTGTTCTAATACCGTGTCTTAAGACCCTAACCTCAGTCACGACACCCTTCCACTTTGGAACTTATGATAAATGTTGAAGTGAATTATAAAGCTAAACTTAAGTTTCCGGTGGTCCGTACCTCCTTACATTTATTTTCAGAAGCTTCCTCGACTTCCTTTTTCCTTAACCTCTTGCTTTATGTTTAGATTATATATCCTCTCTTCTTAATTGTCAATACTTTTTATAATAAAAAAATATATTTTTTACTCTTTTGCATCCGCATTATCTGTATTATCTGTTTATTATTTTCTAAATCTTTATATTGTTTATACTTTTCTGCCAACTCTAAAAATTAATCACTTAATTTTCGATGTTCTTTAAGCAATACAATAATGACATTTGGGCACAAAAGTGATAGAATATTTATGTTTTGGAGATATATAAAAAAGAAGCTTTAGATATGGAGGAATTGTTATGAAACGTAATTATCTGTTAGCCGCAATCCTGGTAACATCTCTTATGCTTATGCAGGGCTGCTCTTCTTCTAAAACAAGCACGACCACTTTTACGACCAATGTAACCAATGAGAACGGTGAAACCACCACACACACCAAGACAACCACAGTGGAGGACGGTGAAGTCAGCACCGAAGAATCAACTGTTGTTACCGATGCGGACGGTGTTACAATGACCGATGACGGTTTTGTAAGAAACGACGAAAATGTGGACCTGAGAGATGAATGGCATAAGATATTCAATTACGGATGTGAAGGCGTCAGTGAAGCGGGCGACACCATCTTTCTTGCATATGACGATCCGGATCTGACTTTTGCTGCCATGATGGTTATCGATAAGGATAATTATCTTACCTTATATGATTACGGTGAGGTTAAGGAAGAGGATGATGCCTATGTTATCTATGATGTAGACGGTGACCATTATGTTCCGTTTTCCGTAACGGAGAGTGAAGACGACTATATCGTTGTTGAATTCAAGGATGGCGATGTCGCCACCTTAAACACAGTCGATCAGGATACCATCATTAATGATATGGTAAGCGTGATCGAAGATATCAATACAGAGGCGGAAGAATAAATCGCACACAATATAAATATCAGAGCCTCCGGCAAAAGATCCATTGAATCTTTAGACGGAGGCCCGTTTCTATATCTTACTGACCGTAATATTATCTACTGGCCGTAATATGCGTTGGCACCATGCTTTCTGTAGAAATGCTTTTCCTTGATATTATCAGGTGCCGGTTTAACGTCGGGATTGATAAGCTCGGTATTCCTTGCCATCTTGGCCACTTCTTCAAGCACTACCGCATTATGAACTGCCTCTGCAGCGTCCTTGCCCCAGGTGAAGGGACCGTGATTCTTGCACAATACGGCAGGCGTATACTCAGGATCCAGTCCGCGTTCCTCGAAGGTCTCTATTATTACCTTACCGGTATTCTTCTCATATGCCTCGTCTATCTCCTCTGTCGTAAGATTCCTTGCGCATGGAATGGAACCGAGGAAATAGTCTGCATGTGTAGTACCGTATAACGGGATATCCCTTCCGGCCTGAGCCCATGCAACGGCTTCGGGTGAATGGGTATGCACCACCCCGCCAATCCCCGGATATTTCTTATACAGCTCAAGATGTGTGGCTGTATCACTTGAAGGCTTATACTTGCCCTCTACCTTGTTTCCATCAAGATCCATGACCACCATATCATCGGGAGTAAGCTCATCATAATCAACACCGCTGGGCTTTATCACGAAATAGCCGCTCTCTCTGTCTATACCCGAAACATTACCCCATGTATAAGTAACCAGGCCTCTCTTCGGAAGCTCCATATTCGCTTCATATACTTCTTTCTTTAATTGTTCAAGCATATTTCTGTTCCTCTCTTTTATTTTAAAATATGAACCGTCAATCTCTCTTCGGAACCCTCAGATCGTGAAATGCTCGGCTGCGGCAGCTTCTGCGGGAAGTGTCTTCTTATAAGCTTCCACATATTCGTCAAAGCCCTTAACATCAGCCTGATCGGGCTCCATAACATCTCCGCTGTCTCCTCCGAATACCTTATCGCTTAAATATACCGGCAGTGTCGTTCCCTTTCCGTTAAGCATATATGCCGCAAGCAGTGCCATTCCCCACGGACCGCCCTCTCCTGCAGTCTTCATAACAGCTACCGGAGCGTTCATGGCTGCTGCGAGCATGCTCTGGCCTACACCCTTGGTCTTAAAGAAGCCGCCGTGTCCGAACAGCTTATCTACCTTAACATTCTCTTCCTTAAACAGGATATCGCAGCCTATCTTAAGTGTGGCAAGCGATGCATACAGATGCGATCTCATGAAATTGGCAAGCGTGAACTTCGCATCAGGCGTTCTTACGAATAATGGTCTGCCGGCATTAAGTCCGGTAACCGCCTCACCTGCATTATAATTATATGCAAGCAGTCCGCCGCAGTTCTTGTCGCCTTCAAGAGCCTTATTGTACAGAAGTCCGTACAGTTCTCCCATATCGGGCTTATTGCCCTTGGCTTCCTCATATTCCTTAAACAGATTAACCCATCCGTTAAGATCTGTGGTACCGTTATTGCAGTGTACCATCGCAACCGGAGCGCCGTCCGGCGTTGTTACCATATCTATCTCTTCATGAACCTTGGACATTGATTTTTCCAGAACAACCATTGCGAAGAATGATGTTCCTGCGGAAACATTTCCTGTTCTTACTGCTATCGAATTCGTTGCCGCCATACCGGTTCCCGCATCGCCTTCGGGAGGACATAAAGGCGTACCCGCTTCGAGCTCACCTGTGGGATCTAAGAACTTAGCTCCCTCCTCACTTAACGTGCCTGCGTTTTCTCCCGCATTAAGCACCTTGGGAAGTATGTCCGCAAGCTTCCATGCGAAGCCTCTGTCTGCGATCAGCGCATTGAACTTATCCATCATTGCGCTGTCATAGTCACGGGTCTCATCATTTATCGGGAACATACCCGAAGCCTCACCTACTCCCATAACCTTCTCACCGGTAAGCATCCAGTGGATATAGCCTGCAAGTGTGGTAAGAAAAGCAATATCCTTCACATGATCTTCCTTATTGAGAATAGCCTGATACAGATGTGAAATGCTCCAGCGCTGCGGCACATTGAAGTTAAATTCCTTCGTAAGGGCCGCCGCAGCCTCGCCTGTGATGGTATTTCTCCATGTTCTGAATGGTGTCAGAAGCTTACCGTCCTTATCAAAAGGAAGATAGCCGTGCATCATTCCCGAAATACCTATTGCCGCAAGCTTATTAAGCTTAACTCCGTACTGATTCTTAACATCCTCTTTAAGCTTCCTGTAGCAGTCCTGTAATCCTTCATGGATATCATCGAGGCTGTAGGTCCATACACCGTTCTCGAACCTGTTCTCCCATTCATGATCTCCGCCGGCAACAGGTACATGATCCTCGTCTATAAGCACTGCCTTGATACGTGTCGAACCGAATTCAAGACCCATGACCGCCCTGCCGCTCTCAATAAGTTCCTTTGTGTTTCCCATAAGTAACCTCCTGTGAATTATATTGTTTGTTTCCTTCTGTAAATATATCCTTAACAGACTCTTTATCGCATATCCGTTTCTTTTCCATTCCTGATGGGATCATTTCAAATGCGAAGTTATGATCTCCCTTGCCTTGTCGGGCTCATCGCTTACCGACAGTACAGCGCAGCTTCCCTTTCTGTACACAACAGCTGCATTAAGCTTTTCAAGCTCTGCCGGAACGTAATCCTTGTAGGATTCTATCTGCTCCGACACGCGGGTTCTTAACACGTCTTCTGCCTTACCCGCATCTGCCTCGCTGCCGCATTTAATTACTGCTATTTCCTCCGCGGTAGCGCCGCTGCTTTCGTAAAATACCGCCTCCGTTATGTCAGTATCCCCGAAGCTGTAGAACATTGCTGCCGTGTCAAGATCTATGGGTGACAGATCATCCTTATAGGCTATCCCTGACTTAAGCTCATCGGCAAGCTCCTGTGCATTGACATTCGCTCCCGAACCTCCGCAGCCTGCCATCGACGCCAGCATAACCGCTATGCCTGCTGCCGCAATGATCCTTCTTATTACTTTTCCTGTTGATCTTTTCATACTCTCCTCCTCCTAAATCAGATTAAATGTTCCTGCCGCAAAGACCGGAACATACACTAAAATATTATCATAAACCGTTCCTTCTATAAAGAACTTTTACTTTAAAAATCACCCGTAAAACTTGCAATATTATTCATATCATCAGGCTGTTTTACGGAATTATTTTTGCGTTTAATCGAGCAAATGGCATCTGCGGGTAATCACAGATGCCATACTATTCTTTCACATCATTCACACTACTGTACCACTATCGCATGCTCCAACAGGTACTGCTTCCATTTATCCATGTACTGAGCCTTCAGATGGATTCCGTCAGCAGCCATCTCAGGCGGCAGGAAGCCGTCCGCTCCCATAAACACCGAACCCACATCCAGATAATATGCCCTTTCTTCCAGCGCGATCTGCTTAAGCATCTCGTTCCGCTTCGTTACGTTTGCATTGCTGTGAGTCTTGTCTGACTGTGATTTCGCAGCGGTGACGGGAAGTATGCCGTGTACATAGATGATCGCTCTTGGCTCGGCATCTCTTATCATCTGTATCAGCTCGGCGTATTTATTCCTGAATACGTTCTCGTTACCACCCACCTCGTTAAGGCCTACTTTAATATAAACCTTCGAGAAAGTATCATATGGCATTGCATTAACTATGGGAACCTTACCCGCATCGGTATTCACTACCTTCATGGTATCATATTTATAGAGCTGGAATCCGGTTGCCGCATAAAACGTTCCCGGAAGTCCGGAATACATTCCGAACCCCTGCAATCTCGAATCACCGATGAACAGCGCATCATTGAAGTAGCTCTCATCCACAGTCGTAAACGGAATCGGATAGTTAACATCGGGATCCACGTACTCATTCACACCCTCTGCCTCCATAAGAGCGGCATCCGTGTCATCTGCACTCACGTTCTCCACATTGTCTGTCGTGTCATCCTGCTCTAAGCCGGCCTGATCATCCTGAACATCTTCCGCAGTTCCGTTATCTGCCGTGCCTTCAGCGTTATCACCTGCGTAATCCAAAGCACCCTCTCCCGATACCTCTTCGCCTGCGCCTGCCACCTCATTCACAACAGACATTGCAACATTATCTGCCACATCCTTCTTATCTTCATCTGCTGCCGCCTCAGCCTCATACTTAAGCCTCGCAAGCTCATCCTGTGTTTTTGCGTAAACGTATGTCCCGTTCATGACCTCGAAGAGTTCCTTCGCTGTCTTTCCCGAATCCCACAGAGCTATCATTGTGCCTGCTGCCACCGCGAGGAACAGAGTACATACTATCACCAGCACTACCGAAGCCACTCTTATTATTCTCCTTCTTTCGTGCAGCTTGCGTTCCGCCTCGCTAAGGTTATTCATTTCAGTTGATGTTCCCAGAAAATCAAATATATATCTTTTATCCAATTCCGTTTTCCTTTATATAGTCCAAATACTTATCTGCGCACTGCCTTTAACCTGTATCTCATGGAATAACACAGCTCCGTCTTACTGCTTCACTGGCCACTCTGCTGTCGAAATATACTGTAGCCGACATGATAAGCGCACTGTCTTCGATCTCAAGAAAATATATCGGAGCGAAGTCCTCTCTGATTTCGCATCGTAATCCCGCAGGAGATTTTTGTTTAATTATTATAGCACTACCCCCACCCTGTTTGCTATCTGTTTATCAACTCTTTTGCTACAAGTTTTTTACCAGTCTGTAGAAATGATTATCCTCATTATAATGCATGAAGTTATACAGAAGAAGTATGTCCGCACCCTCATGCTCTTTAAGCAGTTCATTCACGGGTCTGTCATAGTATCTTAGATCTATTACGGTTATCGTATCATAGTTAAATGTAAGAAAAGGTATCAGGCAGTTGGAATAAGAATCCTTGAACAGTATAAGCTCACTTCTCTTATCCTCTCCTTCGGAAGGCATGCTCTTTACTGTACTCAATCCTTCGTTTCCGTACATAAACATTGCATACTTATCATAAACCCTAAGCTTATCCGTATCGTACAGCCTGTCATGACTTACTTCTCCGGCTTCATAATCCGCTACGGGAATGTCATAATAAGTCAGCACATCAGGTTCTACGCCATACCCCTTATATTTCGAATAGTATGTCCCGTAGAAGCCCGGCACATCCTTCCTTATCCCTGACAGCATATCCATGCTCACAGGCTCAAGTCCCAGTTCCTCACACAGTTTCAAATATCCGTAATATGCTCCCTGTGTCGTCCAGTGATGATCTGTCCTGTAATAGATATACTCATCCCTGTGCTCATTAAATATATCGGACACATCTATTGTATTAACATTGTCATAGGATAAAAGAGCCGAATACAGATCCTTAATCCCGCTCTTCTGTGAAATGTTCGGGAATCCCGCCGGAAGCTTATCTTTCATTATCTCACAGGAATTCGGAACGATGCATACATTAATGTCCCTTCCGCACTTCCCGGCGAAATTAACCATTGCCGCCTTATTCTTACCAAGCTGTTCATTAACCTTAACCAGTTTTTCGAACAGGTAACCGTCCTTTCCTCTTGTGATTCCGTTATTCTCATTCTTAAGCTGTACCTGCTCCGTGACCGCCTTAAGCTTTATCAGCAAATTACGGAACGGAAGCTGTTCCTCTGTATAGAGCTCGAACTGCTCCATGAAGCTCCCGTCCGCAAGACCCGACATCGTAAGCTTCGGCCGTGCTGCGAGATAACGGTTCTCGCTTTCCGAGAACACTGAATCCCTGTGGGTTAAATAACCCGCAAAACACAGAAGGATCATTATCGATATTATTATTGTAAGAGGATTATTTCTTAATCTTTCTAACATGATCTGATTTCTCTGTCTGTAATTAATCTCTACCTGTTCTCCGGTTCAAAACATAGCCCGCACTCAGAAACGGAAGTACAGAAACGGATTATACGAAGCATCCGCAAGATAAGCTATGCACAGCACGAATATTCCTGTAAGGACCGGAATAACTATAAGCCTCCGCTCCTTTATCCTGTCATACAGCCTGTTCCCGAGTCCTGATGAAAGCAGACAGCCAAGGAGAAGGATAACTCCGTAATTCCTTATATAATACAGTATCTCATTTGATACACCGCCTATGAACAGCCTTGATAAATACACTCCCAGCTGTCTGAGGTCTGATATTGCAAACAGCATCCACCCGAAGCCTATCGCAAGCAGTGAATATATCCGTGCAATCACTTTGTTCCCTTCCATGAATCTCCCAAGGCCCGCCCTTTCTGCCATAAGGAGCACGAAGAAATACAGACCCCACAATATGAAGTTCCAGTCTGCCCCGTGCCAGAAGCCTGTAATGAACCATACAATAAACAGATTGAATACCTTCCTTACGGGTCCTCTTCTGTTACCGCCAAGAGGTATGTACAGATATTCCTTAAACCATCCGCTTAACGTCATATGCCATCTTCGCCAGTACTCGGTTATGGACAGAGAGGTGTACGGCAGATCGAAGTTCTTAGGGAACTTAAATCCGAGCATCTTGCCAAGTCCGATAGCCATCATGGAATAGCCGTTGAAATCAAAATATATCTGAATCGTATAAGCCAGCATACCGAGCCATGCCATCGGAGAAGACAGAGAAGAATATCCTGTTGTTTCAAGCTCCTTCCACAGCGCCCCGGCGCTGTTGGCTATAAGAACCTTCGATCCGAGTCCCAATATAAAGAGCTTAAGCCCTTCTTCCACTTCCGAAAGAGAGATGACCCTGCTCTTAAGCGCCTCGGATACATCACTGTATACCACTATGGGACCTGCTATAAGCTGTGGGAACATACACAGATATGTTCCAAGATCTATTATGGAATTCTCTACCTTAACCTTCCCCCGGTACAGGTCTATCACATACGACATTATCTGGAAGGTATAGAAGCTTATTCCCAGAGGCAGTGTAATATCAACCCTGCTTAATCCCGTACCTGCAACGGCATTTATATTATCTATAAAGAAATTAATATATTTAAAGAAGAAAAGCATGCCGATGTCGAAAACAAGCGCTCCTATGAGCGCAGGCCTGACTGCACCGTTTCTTCTCTTCGCTCTGTCTATCAGTCTTCCGGCAAAATAGTTGACAAGGATGGAAACGCCCAGCAATATAAGGTACTTAGGTTCTCCCCAGCCATAGAATATAAGGCTTCCGATAAAGAGAACAATGTTCTTAAGCTTCATTGGAACCAGATAATACACTATAAAGAATACCGGCATAAACCAGAATATAAATAATAAAGAACTGAATATCATCTTTGTTACCATTGTAGATTTTTAGTAATACTTACAGCCACCATATCTGTCCGATACAGTGGCTGTTTTAATAATCTCTTTAAGAAGATAACTTACTGTCATTAAATCCGCTGATCAATCATATCAGACTCGATCTTTCTTCTCATAGTCTGCCGGTCAGATGAGCGGATACTTCTTTGTAAGCTCATCAACGATGGCGCGTGCCTTCTCTACTCCGGCTTCGCCTTCCTTAACAACTAAGGATATTGCTTCAGCGATCCTGTCCATATCCTCGGTGTTCATTCCCCTTGAAGTAACAGCCGGTGTTCCAAGCCTTATCCCGCTTGTAACGAAAGGCTTCTGCGGATCGTTGGGAACAGTATTCTTATTGGCTGTAATATGAGCCGCATCAAGAAGCTTCTCTATTTCTTTTCCGGTAAGCTCCTGAGGTCTTAAATCCAGAAGCATAAGGTGGTTATCCGTACCGCCTGATACGATGCTTAAGCCTCTGTCCATAAGTCCCTTTGCAAGAGCCTGTGCATTATCGATTATATTCTTTCCGTATTCCTTGAATTCAGGTGAAAGCGCCTCCTTGAAGCATACAGCCTTGGCTGCGATCACATGCATGAGAGGACCGCCCTGGATTCCCGGGAATATTGCCTTGTTGAAGTTGAACTTATCGGCGGCTTCCTGATTGCAGAGGATAAGACCTCCTCTGGGACCACGCAGGGTCTTGTGGGTTGTTGTAGTAACAACATCAGCATAAGGGATGGGACTCTCATGATAGCCTGTAGCCACAAGACCTGCAATATGAGCCATATCGACCATAAGGTATGCTCCTACCTCATCACAGATCTCCCTGAACTTCTTGAAATCGATCTTCCTTGCATAAGCGCTGGCACCTGCAAGGATCATCTTGGGCTTGCACTCAAGCGCTATCCTTCTTACCTCATCGTAATCTATGAAGCCTTCATCATTGACTCCGTAATGAACGCAGTTGAAATATTTACCTGACATATTCACCGGTGAACCGTGCGAAAGATGTCCGCCGTGATCAAGGTTCATACCCATGAACGTATCACCGGGCTCAAGCATTGCAAAGAAAACAGCCATATTGGCCTGTGCGCCCGAATGGGGCTGAACGTTGGCGTAATCACAGCCAAACAGCTTCTTTGCTCTCTCTCTTGCCAGATCCTCTACTATATCAACACAGTCGCATCCGCCGTAATACCTCTTACCCGGATAACCTTCCGCATATTTATTCGTAAGCGGGCTTCCCATAGCAGCCATAACCGCCTTGCTTACCCAGTTCTCAGATGCGATAAGCTCAATATGGCTGTTCTGCCTCTCCTGTTCCTTTACAATGGCTTCAGCGATCTCGGGATCGACTGATCTTACTTCATCCAGTGAATACATATATTTCCCTCCGTTTCATAACTGTATACTCATTATCCCGTCCGTTTTACATGCCGTAAAGACGAACCGAATATCATTATATATAATGTTTGGCAAAAAAACAACAATACTTTTCCTTAGTTTATGCTTCGTTTACGCTTATCTGAGTCTTGTACTTTCATATCTGGCTTTCATCTTAAGGCAGTTTAATATCTCCTTGTATTTTTCCTCAAGCGTATCGCCTCTTAACTCAAGATCCATGACAAGAGCAACATTATCTATATTGTCCTCATCAAGGCTCTTCCACATCCCCGTGAAGACATCAAGCTTCTTTTCATATGTGTCTGCATCCAGAAATTCATCAAGGAACTCCATATTGTTCGCAGCTTCATCCTGCGCCTCCGCAGTATCCTCTGCATAATTATCTTCGGCCGCCTCTACATAAGCTCCGGCACCCTTCTCCCCATCTTCTTTAACATTCTTCCCGGTGCCCGTGACCAGTGTGAATCTCCACTTCTGCTTTACGTCGGGATATTTCTCATGATCCACCTCGCTCATGAACATTTCCAGCGGACGCGCGCATACCCTGTCCCCCGAAAACAGATTTCTGTAGATTACCAGCTTCTCTTCCGTCTCCGAATGTCTCGCAACCGTAATAACCTGATAGTATTCACCCTTAAAATGCTTATACACCTGATTTTCCTTTGGTTCCTCTCTCATTTTCCCACCTCTTGTTTTGTTGTTCATACACATTTTCCGAGCCCGTTCCGGACAGCTACTCTAAATACAGCTTATACAAAAAGAAAAACATCCCTTATTTCAATCTGCTTCCGGCTGTCATGACGCATATTTGATAATGAGCATCTCTACCGCTATGACATCATTTATCCTTCCCTGCTTAAACAGGGCTTCCGTATCAATACAGTCGGTAACTGCTTCCTTAAGATACTCATATGTAAAGCGCGAGGACATATTCACGTATTTATCCACGAAGAATTTATTAATCCCGGCCAGCTTCTCTATGCTTTCATAATTCTTTCCGGCAGCCTTCAGTACCTTTACCTTCATCAGGATATTGAATTCACGTGTTATGAGTGCAAGGATTCCCATCGGGCGCTCACGAAGCTCAAGCAGGTCATAATACAGCTTCAGCGCTTTTCTCCTGTTCTTCGATGCGATGGCTCTTACCATTTCAAAAACATCATTACCGATATTCCTTGAACATACTTCTCTTACATCATCCCCGTCTATACTGCTGTGACCCAGTCTGTAACAGATAAGCTTCTCCGACTCATTGTACAACAGGCTCATATCCTCTCCGGCATATTCATACAGCAGCTCCATGGCGCCGCGGGTTATGTTAAGGTCTGCGTCCTTAAATCTCTTAAGCAGCCATTTGTTGAGTATATCCCTGCTCATTCTTTTGAACTCGACCGTTCTTCCAAGCTTCTGTACCGTCTTATACAGCTTATATCTCTTGTCTACGATCGTCTGTTCATACTTCTTTTCTGCACCCTTGTCATGTCCTCCCTTGTATGACTCCACAAAAATTATATATGAAGTCTCCGGGAGTGATGGCAGATAATCAGCCAGCTCATTTTCACTCACCTTGAATATACCTGTATCTTCCACAACCGCGACACGGTGCGGCGCAAAGAACGGAACCGTATCCAGAAAGCCGATAAGCTCATTGATATCGGGCATCTCTCCCGAATACACCTTCACGTTTATCCCGTCGTCATCTCCCGCAAGTGCTTTCACGAGCTTATCCCTGTACTGGCGTATAAGATACCGCTCTACACCCATAAGGAAATATATATTCTTAAATCTGCCTTCTTTAATATCCGAATCTATACTTTTCATGCTTATGCCTTATTATATATTGATCCTTGAATCATCATATCATATCACCAACCTTAAGTATACAGTATAATATTTCCTAATTTCACACGAAAATTTCAATCAGCCATTGTCAATCATACGCATAGTATCGTAGAAATGGATTAAGAAACACAAGCAAATTCTTATAACACAGGAGGATAAGATCATGAGCGATATCAGTAAGAAAATAGACGATGCGGAAATGTCCGAAGTTGTTGGAGGTATATCCAAGGACAAAGCGCTTTCAATAGCCCTTTCCCATGCCAATCTGCCCAAAGATAAAGTCTGGGTAAAAAAGAACAAGATTGACATCGATGACGGAATAAAGGTATTCGAGATCGAATTCCATGCAAATAACAAGGAATATGAATACGATATAGACGCTTCCACCGGAGAGATCCGCAGCTTTGATATTGACAGCATCTATGACTGAGCATCGACTGCTCCTGCCTTCTTAGGAAGGCAGGAGTTTTTTTAATGTATATATTTCCTTATTTCAGTTTTCCCGCGTGATATTACCGTATCGATCTCACCTGCTTCACTTGTAACACAGATGAGTGTTTCTCCCGATTCTTTCAGAAGTTCCAGGGTTTCTTCATGCGGATGTCCGTATCTGTTATTTATACCTGCAGATATCACTGCCACTCTGGGTCTTATCGTCTGAATGAACCAGGCATTCGCCGCTGACCTTGATCCGTGATGAGCCACCTGCAGCCAGTCATATTCACCCGGTCCTCCCTCTGTCAGATCATCCTCAACCGCCGAGCTTATATCCCCGGTCATCAGAGCGCTGAAGTTATCGGAGTTATTATGACCATTATATCGGACACTTACCACAAGAGAGCCTTCATTAAGGTCTTCATACGTATTTCTGCTCTTATCAGGAGCAAGGCAGGTAAGCCTAAGCCTTCCGTATTCTATTTCATCACCTCCGGCCAGCGTATATACAGGGATTCCTCTTCGGCAGGCAGCCTTCATTAACGGCATGTAATTCTCACTGCTTATCTGAACGTCACCTTCCGGTATGATGATCCTTCCTATTGCAATCCCGGAAGTCTCCATATCAAGTATTTCTATCAGGCCGCTTACATGGTCCGTATCAAGGTGTGAAACAAATACCGTATCTATCTTTCCGATCCCGCAATATTTAAGGAACGGGACCACCGTATATTTCCCGAGTTCTTTAACATCCGTACTCCCGCAGTCAAACATCACAGACGGAATATCCTCACCATGCATGACAATACACTGCCCCTGGCCTGCATATAATGCCGATATCTCGTATCCTGGTCTTATCCTTGCAAACAGAACCACCGAACCCGCAAACAGTATACAGATAAGCACCGCCGATCGTATTCTTAGATACCTTACGATCCTGTTCCTTAAAGCCGATATCCCTTCAGCCGTGCCGTATTTTCTATGATCCATCTGCCTGAGCGCAGCTCTTCTAAGCCTCTGTTCCTGATGCATAAGACAGTATCCCATTAAAACAGCCGCTGCTACAGTCAGGTAATACACTGCCATCTGCCACGCCATCGGCCTTCCCGTGATGATGATCCCTCCCGGAAGCCTGTTAGCTCCTTCCGTAACAAGGTCATACAGCCGCAGTATCCCCGAGGTAAGCAGGGAGGATATCCTGCACAGTCCGTCAGCCGCAGTACCCGACGCCGTACATACCGCCGATACCGCCGTTCCATGCTCTGCGGCAGACATGCTCAGGACTATGTTCCCGGCTATACCCGTAATGAGGCTTCCAGCCAGCAATATCCCAGCAAGAGGGATCACCAGAAGATTAACTATTATCCCATATGCAGGGAGCTGATAGTAATACCACATCGTAAGAGGCGCTGTTGTAATCTGCAGTGATAACGAGAAAAGCAGCGTTCTGAGTAATGCCATCACTGCCCTTACCATTCTCTTATCGCTCCTGTGAAGCCTTAGTACCCTGTTCCTGTCGAACAGATACTGTACGATAACACGTACAGAAGGATATACCAGTCCTATTCCTATGACAGCTGCAAATGAAAGCCTGAATCCTGCCTCATACAGATAAGACGGATTAATCACAAGCATTATAAACGCAGCTATCGCCGCCGATGTCCTTAGATCGTTGGTACGGTTAAGCAGCACCGCCCCCATCGAAACCAAGAACATTATCATCGCGCGTACAGCCGATGTAGGCATACCCGTCATGATGCAGTACAACACCGTACACCCGGTAGCAAGACACGCTGCCGGCGTCTTAGGCACTCCGGTCTTTCTAATCCCCCCGAACAGAATAAAACCCATAGTTACAATATGGAGCCCCGACAGTGCTAGAATATGCGATATTCCCGCATTTTTATACTGTTCCCTGACGTCCTCGTCAAGATCCGAGCGTTCTGCCAGCACAAGAGCCTTGATTATGCCACTGTACCTCTCGCTGTAGTAATGCTCGAAAACAGTCTCCGTGCGCAGTCTTATCCGGTACAGGGCATCCTTAAGATGGTTATATGCCTCTCCCTTATTTTCCACATGTCCATCATAACAGACATAGCTGTAATGCTTGTTGCGGTAATATTCCCGCATATCAAACTGACCTCTGTTATATGCGGGTCTGAACAGATTCATACGTCCCCGTATACCTACGGTCTGCCCTATATGCAGTTGTGCTCTTTTGAATTCTTCGTTAGAAAGATATATCAGGATATTCTCAGAAAGTTCTTTATCAGTCTCTGAAATGACTTTTAAATGTATTACAGATTTGTCGTTTTTGTTTTCTATCTTCTTTACAGTGCCTTCCACACCCAGCTCAATGCCGTCATACCTTCCGGACTGCCGTCCACTGTCTGAACTGTCATACAGCAGCATCAGAACCGAAAGTATCAGGACAAAAAGTAGGGAAAAGACACATACCGGTCTCCTTATACCCAATTCTCCTCCTTATTGTGTTATTACTGAATTGCCGTCATCATTTATTTTCACCGCTGTTCCCGGCACCGTCCACGATCTCAAGATTCCTCTCGAAGGCCTCGTTTAGATAGCTGTGATCTCCGAAGGATATCTCCGTCTCCGAATCAACCATGAACTGAACCTTGTTAATATTCGGAAGCTCGGTCAGAGAATTGATGAACGAATACAGAACCACCTCGTCGCTCAGTTTTCCCTGCTTCTGAAGAAATTCCTTGCTAAGGTTCACATAGCATACTCCATCCTTCGTGATCACGGAAAGAATCTTTACATCGGGCGCTGTTACAGGATATACACCATACGAAAGCGGTCCCGATATCAGATGCTCAGTCACGAGCTTTTCCAACGATATATTGGAGTTATAAGCAATGTTTTCGGAGGTTTTTATAAGTCCTGTTCCTTCCTCATCGGCATAATAAAGAATAAGCCCCGTTCTTTCATATGCATTTATCTCATCACCGGCATTATCTATAAACATATCTGCCGTCATAAGGCCTACTGGAATCCCTTTCGAATCATTAAGTACGGAACCATCCACCGTGAACGTAATCTCATCAACGCCCTCGATCTGATCCAGCGTTCGCACTATGGCTGCACGTCTCAATATTTCATCCCGGCCCGCATTTCTCAGATATTCCGTACTGAAATCAAGGAGCAGCAGACCATCCGTCAGTACGACGGAATTGACACGGATCTCCTCCGGTATGGCTGCACGCAGCTCATAATCCGAAGGCTGAAGCCTCAGCTGCTTAATAGCTTCTTCGATCATTCCATCAGTGTCCTGCTGCACCATATCATATCCCATCGCCGCAACCTTCACATTATCCTTATCCGGATAGTATATAAGGAAGTTGCCCTCCGCTTTGCTGTTTCTGCCTGAAATACATCCTGACAGCAATAGCGAAAGATTTATGATAAAGACCGCGAATATGATGTTATATGCTTTTTTCTTCCTTCTTGTTCCCTTCATCTGTTTCCTTATCAGCCGTTGTATGTGTTCTCGGTATCTTTATGGTAAATGTAGTGCCTATTCCCTCACTGCTCTCCACCTTTATGGCGCCGTCATGCATCAGCACGGTATTTCTTGTTATAGCAAGTCCGAGACCTGATCCGCCTATTTCCTTGGAATGTGACTTGTCCACCCTGTAGAAGCGTTCAAAAATGTGAGCCTGCGACTCCTCCGGAATACCCATACCGGAATCGGATACCACCACGGTAAAGAACTGATGGTCCGCATCCACGCTCACCTTCACCCAGCCGTTCTCTTTATTGTACTTTATGGCATTCTCTATAACATTCATTATCGCAAGGGACAGCTTGATCTCATCTATTTCCGCACTTACAGGACGGATGCTCTCCAGAATAAGTTCTACCTTGGTCCTGTCCGCTATCGGTCTGACTCTCTTAAGGATATCCTCAAGCATTGAATTAATATCGACAACACTTATGTTCATAAGTCCGCCTGCCGTCTTGTCAAGCTTAACCAGGGACAGCAGATCATTGATAATCTTATCCTCCCTGTCTATTTCCTTCGTAATATCCTCCATGAACTCCCTGTATATCTCAACAGGAACATCATCCTGGGTAAGCAGCGAGTCTGCCAGGACCTTTACGGAGGTTATTGGAGTCTTAAGCTCATGTGAGACATTGGATACGAATTCCTGTCTTGACTCCTCAAGCGTGTTCATTTTATCCATAAGCTTGTTAAACGAGGCAGAGATAACTTCCGTTTCGATATAATCTGGAACCGATATCTTCTCTTCGGTAAAGCCCTCTTCCACCTGGATTATCGCAGTATTTATAGCACGGAAAGGTCTGATGAGATTCATCGAGACGAACACTGAAAAGCACACGGCCAGAATGGCAACAATAATCTCGAACAGAGTTGCCTTTCTTCCCATAATGCTTATCGTTTCGGCAATATTGTCTGTAGATACGCTGGTTAGAATGACACCGATCACAGCACCTGTAGCCCTGTCTGTTATCGGCGTGGTAAATTCGATATATCTATTGATCTTGTCATGCTTGGCTATTGATGTCTTATCAAAACATCTTAAGATCTCCTCGGAGATCATTATCTTTCCCTGGCTTATTGAGTAGGTATCCTTGATTATCTTAAGGTCATTGTCGATTATCATTATCCGGCCGTCATATAGCGAAGAGAACTGCTCCAGCTCCGCATTAATGACCTCGGATGACTGATCTGCAAGATAGCCGTAAGTAATGAGATGGTCTGCCAGAATGGTACACTGATTCTGTATTTCGGATTTCCTGACGGATATCGCCCTTGTTTCATAACTGGTAAGCAGAATACTACGGAGGATTACTCCCGGCACTATGCCCATAATGCATACAGCGATAAAAATGCGTACTCCCAGACTCCTGAACGGAGCAAATCTTCTGAGGCGCTCCCTAACCATGGAAATAATAACCCACACCCCATTTCGTCTGAACATACTTAGGCTCACCCGGTTCCGGCTCTATCTTCTCACGAAGCCGTCTGACATGTACATCAACAGTTCTGGAACCGCCCGGATAATCAAGTCCCCAAATAAGTTCGAGCAGCTTCTCTCTGCTGTATACCTTGCCCGGATTACCCGCCAGAAGCTCGAGAACCTCGAACTCCTTGACTGTAACGTTGACCTCCTTACCTGCAATGAAGAGCCTCTTATTATTAAGCTCCAGACGCATGTCGCTTATTTCAAGCACCTGATCCTTCTGTTCATTCTTTTTATTCCTGTTAGGTTCGGTCCTTCTTAGGATAGCCTCCATCCTCGCCTTTATCTCATTTATATTGAACGGCTTGGTAACATAATCATCCGCGCCGTAATTAAGGCCCGCTATCTTGTCATTGTCATCATTCTTCGCTGTCAGCATAATGATGGGAACCTGAGAGAATCCCCTTACTTTTTGGCATACTTCAAACCCGTCGAGCTTCGGCAGCATAACGTCAAGCAGTATAATGTCATAATTATTATTTCGGATCATTGCAAGCGCTTCTTCACCGTCATAAGCTGCATCCACCTGTGTATCCTCATTGCTGATACCAAACACGATACCCTTAACTATGATTTTTTCATCATCTACAACCAGAACCTTCATATTCCACCCCTTATTATTACAGCAATTAATTCCCCGCTCCTATATACATATCCTGTCTTTGATCTTATTAAACATTCCTTCCTTGATACCGCTTATCTTCATGATATCTTCTATCGAAGAAAACCCTCCGTTACTGTCCCTGTATTCAATGATCAGCCTTGCCTTGGCCTCTCCTATACCGGGTAAAGTCATAAGCTCCTGCTCGCTGCCCGTATTAATATTTACCCTTAACGGAGACATTTCATTTCCGGTCCCATCCGGATGTGATCTCCCCGCAGGGTGTTCGCTGTCCTCATATACAGAGTTTACGACCTCTTCCTGCCTTGGTATGTATATCTTCTGACAGTCTGTAAGCAGCAGCGCCTGATTAATATAATCTCTGTCAGCCTCATCATTCATCCCTCCGGCAAGCTCCAGTGCATCCGCTATACGCTTTCCTTCATCCAGTGTGTAAACTCCAGGCCATATCACGGCTCCGCATACATACACCGTTACTTTTGCAGGTTCTTTTGCAATTACAGGATCCGTTGATGTCCCGGAATGCCCGGACGCCACTTTTTCTTCATCCGAAGCATTAGGATTTCCTGCTTTGTCTGTATCGTTGGTATTGCTTAACTGTTCCCCGGATAAGACTGTTTCACGCTCCGGAAGAATGACTGCTTCGTCTTTACTGCATCCCGCCGCAAACATCAAAGCAGAAGAAAGGATAGTGATCATCAAAATGTCCAATATGTATTTTTTCAAAACAAGCCTCCTGTGCAGGCTCTTATGCATTGAACATTTTATCACAGTTCCCGTCCGGTTTAAAGATTTATTTACTCGGCACAGTAATAAATTTTCTTTTCCGTAACTACGAACACATAATCCTCTATCCTTACGGAATCCATGGGATACAGCCTTACCGGATGATCGATCATTTTACCGTTCACATACAGTCCGTTTGTACTCTTAAGATCCTGTACATACAGATTTCCGTTCTTGACAACGAACCTGGCATGCTTCTTGCTGACTCTGTTGTTCGCCAGAATAACATCCCCCTCTTCCCTTCCGATACACACATCAAGCCCCTCGACGATCTCTATCGTATACTGCCTCATCTCATGATATGATGGAGCTAACACAAACATATAGACGGCATTTTTATGCGCCCTCTTTAATTCCGGTGTATCGATCTTAAGGATATCCCCGAACTTAAGCGCTTTGGGTTCCGTCCTTCCGTGTCTCGGAGCGCCGTAAAGTACGCCGTTTATAAATGTTCCGTTGGTACTGAGCATGTCGGAATACTCGAATCCTGTATCGGTCTTGACGAATTTCCCGTGTGTACGTGATGCTATCGGAGAGTCGATCTTTATTTCCTTTCCGTCGCTGCTGAACATCCTTCCGACCGTGACCGTATCACTCACCGAATAGTTGAAGAATCCACTGAACTGGGTAAATACCAGAAGCCTGAATTCATCCATAACCTCGAGGCCCAACGTGACTGTCGGTTCGAAATAGACCACCTCGTCATCAAAGGCTCTTCCGGCCTCAGCAATAGAGGGACGGCCCTCAGGATCCTTTTTTATAAGCCGCTCAACATAGTCCCGCACCTTTTTTTCATTCTTTCCATAGACATACTTAACCAGCTTACCCAATGAATATATGTCGGCCGCACACGGATCATCAGGTATTTTGCGCGGTGAATTTATGAGCTCCGGGGCAACGAACTTCTTAAGATCGACAGCATTGAAATGATCCTCGATCAAATCACGTCCCGGATATCTGTTCCTGACATTAAGGATCCTGGATATATCAAAATCGACAACATAGGTAAGTATTATATCCACCTTCACACACACATATATGTATTCCGGATTCAGAGACATATGCGCTATCGAAGGATTTCCCTCATGCATACAGCGAATCATCCGCATGATACTCCGTATAAGCTCCTCCTTCATTCCGCCCCTGTCTATTCTGTCGATCACATTCTGTGTCAGCGCATGAGGTTTTCCCTCGAATTCCAGAACCAGTCTTCTGTAATCACTCGTTCCTATTTCTTCAACCCTGCATGGCTTATATCCTGCCATTTCAGAAAGCCTGTCCCACAGTATTTCAATTCTTTCAAGTTCCCGAAGCCGCTGTTTATATATGATGGAATCCAGAACATCAAGATATTCCATATCCTTTCGTTTCAGCATGTAAAAAGTCTTTCCGTCACCCGACACATACATGCCGAAATTACTGCCCTTGACGAACTCAAGCTCATCATAGTACTCAAGCGGTATCGGATAGTAATCCTCAAACGGCACGAGCTCATAATCAAACTGCTCCTGTACATAATTAAGAAGGCAGAGCATCCTGTGGAACAGACGGAGTAATGCCGCGCTATCCTCCTTCGTGCCGCAGCCCTTGTCTTTCAACGGTCTTGAGCATCTTACATACATATCGTAAGCAATACCCTTCATGCTTTTGTTTGTATGGCGGTCATCCAGATATTCATAGGGATATACCTTGGCATAATCCCTTATAAAATCTCTTATCTGCTGTCTTGTGTAATCCTCATGATCCTTTTTCGCGAAATCAACCACATGCCTTAAATAGAAATTCTTTTTCGATATCCGCCTTCTGTCTTTCAGTCCGTTCCTGCTGTTCTTAATACGCTTAAGATCTATAAATATGCTTCTTAAAGCCTCCTGCGAAGTTATATTGTAAGTCTCTGCCCGGCTCTCTTTCTCAAGCTCTATGCCAAGCATTTCCATGGCTCTTCTTATCCCTATAAGACACGCATCATAATCGGTCATCATATGCTTTTCGGCTTCCAGGCAGCCAAGATACATCTGATCGTTATGTGTAGCCTCCAGCACAAAATCAAAATTTCCCTTCGGAATGCTTATATGGGGCGTTATTCTTATCTGATTTACTTCCACGTGAATCATATCTCCTTACAACATGTTTTACCTTTGTGAAAGGTATGCTTATATAGGATTTTACCACTATTCACCCATTCATGATACCCCCTTAATTAACAAAAGGCGTTCCGAAGAACGCCTTTTTCCAAACACTATGCTTAAATGAACTGTTGTAACGGTCAATATCCGAATATTGAGAAGGGATCGATATAGAAGTTTCCGAAATCTTCATCCGGGGTTCTGTTCTGCTCCTGATCCTGATCTTCCTGCGGCTCCGGTTCCTCCTCTTCTTCTATATCGGAATCGGCTCTCTTACCGAGTGTCACCTCTACCGTGACATCTTCATACTCTGTTCCGTTCGATCTCTTAAGAAGGACCTCTACCTTTTCGCCTGCCTTGTAATACTGCAGCTGCTCCTTGATATCGTTTATCGATGATACCGTAACTCCGTCAAACTTGCGGATAACATCGCCCTTGGTAATTCCGGCCTTATCGGCGGGACCGTTCTTCTCAGCTTCTGAAATATATACTCCTTCAGGAATGTTGTAGGTCTTTGAAACATCCTGTGTAACCGATACTCCGGTTATACCGAGATAGCTTGCGTCTTTCTTGTCAACAAGCTCTCTTGTCTGTCTGTTCATGAGCTCTTCGATCACAGGAGTGGCTGCTGAGATCGGGATCGCATATCCCATTCCTTCTATCTGTGACGAAGCAAGCTTGGCCGAATTGATACCTATGACCTCGCCTCTCATATTGAGCAGGGCGCCGCCGCTGTTACCGGGGTTGATGGCCGCATCCGTCTGAATAAGATCGCTTGCTATCTTATCAAGCTCAACATCACGGTTAAGAGCGCTTATTATACCGGTTGTTACCGACTGGCCGTATCCAAGTGCATTTCCTATTGCCACAACCTGCTGCCCTATAACAAGATCATCTGAATTTCCCATGGTAGCTATTGCTATCTCATCCATGGTGCTGTCCTTAATATCAGACAGCTTAACAGCTATTACCGCAAGATCGTTATCCGGATCCGTACCCTTTATTACTGCGCTGTATATTTCCTCATCTATAAAGGCTACCGACAGCTCCTTGGCTCCTTCAACAACATGGTTGTTTGTCACTAAAAGCAGCTCATCGTCATTCTCTCCGACAATAATACCGGAACCTGCGCTCATGCTCTCGTACTGCTGTATTCCTCTTCCGAACAGGGATCTTATCTCCTGAACGCTTTTATTCGTGATGGATACGATCGAAGGCATCACGTTTTCCGCTACAGTTGCCACATCAAGCGTTCCCGTTGCTGCCATCTGAGCTACTTCCGATTTATTTACGGTTGCCTTCTTCTTATCGGCTTTTTCTTCCGTCTTTTCTTCTGTAGCTGCGTCATCTGCCTTGCTTTCAGCCTGCTTAAGCGTAGCTTTGCCTGTTTCTTCCGTATTATTCTTCGCTTCCTTACTGCCGCTTCCGATTCCTGTCTTTTCCCTTATAAGGTCGCCTGCCAGGTTTACACCCTGAAATGTTCCGCCTGCGATCAGTCCAAACACAAGTGCATAGGCAACGCACATGAACCATTTCTTTCTCTTTTCCTTTTTCTGTTCCTTAAGCTCTCTTGCCGCTTTTTGCCTCATCTGTGTCTGAAGCATTTCGTTCTCGCCCGGAGTTGTCCTGTTGTCATGGTCATAATATTCGTACATAATTCACCCTTCCTTTCTCTGAATATTGTCGGATTAAATAAATAATTGATGCTTAAAAATGTGATCTCATTCGTTTATTGGATGTATCTGTTTCCCTGATACAATTACATCATACCTTCCATTTGTGTTCATTCTATAATCCGACGGTGAGAAAAAAGTGATAAAATTATGTTCAAATTGTGAACTCCTTAATAACCGACCTTGATCGACTCCTGCGTCAGCACATGCTGTTCCAGCTCATCTATCTGTTCACCTATCGTATCATTAAGCTCCTTCAGCGTTTCATCCGGATCGGCGCCGTTCCACACCTTGGTAAATGCTATTTCCAGCTGTACCCAGTAATTACCGGCCTCTATCATTTTGGGAAGCGGAACCGATTTCTCATATTCCTGCATTACGTTTCCGATCTCGGTATCTTCATAATCGACATTCTTAAGGCATGATATCCTTCCCGCCTTCTTATATATGTCTGCTGCCCTTGTATATGCCATATACTCGGCAAAATCATTTGCCGTTTCCTTATTAAACGAATATCCGTTTACAACAACGGTAGATGTTTCGGAAAGTCCTCTTGCCTTAAGCGTAGTGCTTATGTCCGGAAGCACGGCAACACCATAGTCATAATTGAATTCACCGTTCTCTCTTGCTTCCCTGATCTTGGCTATGGCATCCGTCGTAGCTACGGTAAATACCGTTTTTCCCTCTATGAACTCTTCAAGAATACTGTCATAGGTAACTGCTTTGGAATCGATGGAGAAGAACTGGTTAATGTTCTGATATACCTTAAGACAGTCTACTGCCTGCTGGTTGTATATATTGAAATAGGAATTGTCGTCTCCGTCCTCTCCACCTACGTTCATATAGTTTCCTACAAAGAAATAGTTGTAGAATATGTCCGAAACATCCCACTTAAAGATAGCCTCAACCTCTTCCGGCGCATCATAGTTGTTGGCAAATGTAAGGATATCATCAATCGTAGCCGGTATCATGTTGGCAAGCTTTTCAAGTACCTGCGGATCAGCCGTAACATCCTCTTCACCCATCGGGTCTTCCTCGGAAGCACCGTCTTCTCCCTGTTCGTCACCTGCATCTTCGAAAGCCTGTTCCGAATCGTCTTCCTGTCCTGTTGTATCGGAATTGCCGGCAGAAGAACCCACTGTATTTACAACCTTGATCCCGTTATTCGAGGCGGTCGCCGGTTCTCCCGTTTCATTACCGCTTAATCCCGTCACGCTTCCACCCGAAGCTTCGCCTGCCGTATCTGCATTAGCTCCGGTATCCTGCTCTTCCATCTCCGCATAGAAAGCTTCACTGTTTTCGTCATCCCCCATATTCTGCTTGGCGATGTTGGCCATATATGTCTTATTGTACAGGAGAAAATTGGTTTCATAATACAGCGGATACCCCACATACTTACCCGCACAGCGTATAGCATGAAGTGATGTCTGCGGATAATTAATGGCGTTAATAACCTTCTGCGGATCGGTTATCTCTGACGCCAGTCCCGCATAATATGCTTTCATAAGATTATCATGTGTTGTTATATAGAGATCGGGTGCAACGACAGTCTCTCCGTTTTCGACCGATCCCTCATATACGGACGCGTGGTTTATCTGTTCCAGCAGCTCTACTCCGCTCACAAGCTCAGGCTTAACCTTTACTCCGGTCTCAGTCCTGTATGCAAGAGCAATATCCGTTAAGTATTCGGTCAGCGAATCATCGGCGTACCACAATATGACAGTACCGTCCTCATGAAGGGCTGCCGCCTTATCCGCAGCCGCCGACACCCCTGCAGGCTTCAGGCCTTCGCCTTCCCTGTCACCCGAATACATCGGATCTTTTATTTTTACTGCCAACAGTATCATTGCAGCCACAAGAACGACTGCAATGATCACGCTTACTATCCTCTTCATATCTACCCTTATTTATCTGCCCTTATTTATCTGCCCTTATTTACGAATCCTTCCCCAAAACGTCCCGTACCGACAGTTAGGATAATGCCTCTCTAAGGAGCCTTATCATATCATCAACATCCTCTTTTGTTATTATAAGGGGAGGAATGAACCTTATGATATTTGCCCCCGCCGTTATTATGATAAGTCCGTTCTCCACTGCCTTTTTGCACACATCACCGGCCTTCTTCTTATCGGGATCCAGTTCGATTCCCTGTATTAAGCCGACTCCGCGATGAGCCGTTATGAAGTCATACTCCTTCATGACCTCTTCAAGCCTGTCATACATATATGAACCGACAGTCCTTACATTATCGGTGATATTCCTCTCTTCGAACTGCCTTAGTACCTCACATACCGCTGCCGTTACCAGAGGATTTCCGCCATACGTTGTTCCGTGATCGCCCGGAGCCAGGGTCTTATCTGCAAGTCTTTCCGTCATCATGAAAGCACCGACCGGAACGCCACAGCCAACAGCCTTGGCAACCGTCAGTATATCGGGTTTTATCCCGTAAGCTTCGAATGCGAACATATTCCCGCTCCTGCCCATGCCACACTGTATCTCATCGAGTATAAGCAGTATATCCTTCTCATCGCACAGCTTTCTTATTTTCTTAAGGAACTCAGGTTCTGCGGGATATATGCCTCCCTCACCCTGTATTGTTTCCATTATAATGGCGCAGGTTTTGTCACTCACCTGTGCCAAAACGCTCTCGTAATCGTTAAAATCAGCATATTTAATATGCCCGATCATCGGATAGAAAGGCTCGCGGTATGCCTTCTTACCGGTAACAGACAGTGCTCCCATCGTACGCCCGTGGAAGGAGTTGTTCATGGCTATTATCTCATGGTCAGTCTGTCCGTCCTTGTTGTAGGCATATTTTCTTGCACTCTTTATCGCGCCTTCTATTGCCTCAGCGCCACTGTTTGTAAAGAACACCCTGTCCATGCCTGCTGCCTTTGTCAGTGCATTTGCCGCTTTTTCAAGCGGTATTGAATAGAACAGGTTGGATGTATGTATAAGCTTGTCTATCTGTGCCTTTAGTGCATCATTGTATTCCCTGTTGCCGTACCCAAGTGCGAATACAGCTATGCCTGCACAGAAGTCAAGATACTCCCTGCCGTCAGTATCATAGAGCTTAACCCCCTCTCCGCGATCAAAAACAACCGGGAAACGGTTATATGTATGAAGCAGCTTCTGCTCCGCACTATTGATTATCTCATTCATATTACCCATATCGCACCTCTTTTGCATGACACTATTTATGGTTTTACACCCGGATCACATGATCAGCCTACAGAAGCGTATCTTCCTCGTCATCCGGGAAAAACATCGTACCGATACCTTTATTTGTAAATATCTCAAGCAGCAGTGTATGAGGCTTTCTTCCGTCAAGAATATGCACCCTGTTTACTCCGTGGTCTATCGCATCCGTGCAGTTGTTAAGCTTAGGAAGCATTCCTCCGCCGACATTCCCCGATTCTATCAGTGCATTGGCCTGTGATACGGTAAGCCTTGAAATAAAGGATGACTTATCCTGGCAATCCTTATATACGCCCTCAACATCAGTAAGGAACGCAAGCTTGTCAGCGCGCATTGCCTTGGCTATCGCACATGCCGCATCATCCGCATTAATATTGTATGTGTCGAAGTTTTTATCGAGTCCAATCGGAGAAACGATGGGAAGGAAGTCATTCTCCAGCAGGTCTTCCAGTATCTTGGTATTCACTGCCGTGATATTTCCAACATATCCTATATCCTGTCCGTCTGCATACTTCTTCTCTACAGTAAGAAGGCCGCCGTCCTTTCCCGATATGCCTACAGCATTTACACCCATCTCCTGCACCATCGCAACCAGACCCTTATTTACTCTTCCGAGTACCATCTCCGCGATTTCCATCGTTTCCTCATCCGTCACCCGAAGACCGTTGATGAACTGAGCCTCTTTGCCGGATTTCTCAACCCATCTGCTTATGTCCTTGCCGCCACCGTGAACAACTATTGGCTTGAATCCGACAAGCTTAAGCAGTGTAACGTCCTTAATGACATTCCTTTTAAGCTCTTCATCACTCATTGCGCTTCCGCCGTATTTAACTACTATTACCTTTCGGTTGTACTTGCGGATGTAGGGCAGGGCTTCGATCAGAACCTCCGCCTTCTTATAATACTTCTCCATATATTCTTCTTTTGTAACTGACATTATTCCGCTCCTTACACTTCCAACCGGTTTCTTTCCCGGTCATATAAACGTAACTACTATAATTTAACACAATCAGTCCTGAACGTAAACCGCATTTATATGTTAAGCTTCCAAGACCGTCTTAAGCTGCTGTATTGTATGCCAATTTCCGTATTCCGCTTCAGCTTCCGATTCCGTGGTTACCTCTGT
Source organism: Lachnospiraceae bacterium (assembly GCA_024691125.1). Classification (GTDB taxonomy): domain Bacteria; phylum Bacillota; class Clostridia; order Lachnospirales; family Lachnospiraceae; genus UBA2868. The sequence goes on from JAILNV010000128.1 coordinate 29,841, forward strand.
ATTCCGCTTCAGCTTCCGTATTCCGTGGTTGCCTCTGCATTACGTGACTGCCTCTGCATTACGCGACTGGCTATGTATTATGTTACTGCCTCTGTATTACGTGGCTGCCTCTGTATCCCGGTTCAGCTTCTGTAATCTGCGTTTATCTTCACATAATCGTAGGTTAGGTCACAGCCCCATGCCGTTGCTTCGCTGCTTCCCTCATGCATATCGATAAAGATCGTAACCTCATCCTCCTTAAGGATCTTAAGTGCCTCATCCTCATCGAAATCAAGCGGGATTCCGTAATTAAACACCTGCAGTCTTCCCGCTGTGCTCTCAAAGAACAGCTCAACATCTTCCTGGTTAAAATCAACGCCCGAATATCCCATCGCACACAGGAACCTTCCAAAGTTGGCATCGCATCCGAACACGGCGGCCTTGCTGAGATTGGAGCTTATAACCGACCTGGCAAGTACTCTTGCATCCTCCTTGCTTTTTGCATTTACCACATGTGCTGTAAACAGCTTTGATGCTCCTTCACCATCCTTTGCCATCTTCATGGCCAGAGTCCTGCACACCTCAAACAGTGCCTCTCTGAATGTATTGTAATCTTCATTCTCTTCTTTGATCGTTTCATTCTCCGCAAGTCCGTTTGCCATCAGAAGAAGTGTATCGTTTGTTGATGTGTCACCGTCTACAGATATCATATTGAAGGTATCTGCCACCACCTCTGAAAGAGCCTTCTGCATAAGCTGTTTATCTATGCTGAGATCTGTTGTAAGGAAACCAAGCATGGTACACATATTGGGATGTATCATACCCGAACCCTTACTCATTCCACCAAGTATGACCTTCTTTCCGCTTATCTCAAAGCTTACGGCGATCTCCTTGTTTACCGTATCGGTAGTCATTATCGCCTTACTTGCATCCGTACCCGCTTCAGGTCCTTCCTCAAGAGTAAGAGCCATAGCCTTAACGCCTGCCTTCAGCTTATCAACAGGAAGCTGCATTCCGATAACACCTGTCGATGCAACCGCAACCGAATCAAAAGGAACAAGCAATGCTCTTTCTACCGCGTTGGCTGTGGCAATACATGCATCCATGCCCTCCTGACCCGTACATGCGTTGGCGATCCCCGAATTGATCACTACAGCATGCAGTGGTTTACCTGAATCCACAATTTTCTTATCCCACTGAACACAGGCTGCCTTAACAACATTACTTGTAAATGTTGCAGCCGACACGCACGGTGCCTTACTGAACACCATTGCCATATCGGTCCTTCCCTTATATTTGATTCCCGCTGCGCAGCTGGCTGCCTTGAATCCTTCAGCTGCGGTAACTCCTCCTTTTATGATCTCCATATAGTTATATGCTCCTTTCTCCTATCTGTCAGCGGGATCTGCCCGCCAATGATTTATTGTTACTTCTTACGAATTAAACCTTACTATATTATCCTCATTCAGTGTAAAATCGTAGTAATTAAGGTCTTCTCTTTTCGTCCATCCTATGGTCTTCCAGAACGCATTTCCTATATCATTCTTTGTAAAGGCTATAAGGCTCACCTTATTTATCCTCTCCTCCCTCAGCGCTTTCATCGCATAAACCACCATCTGCTTTCCTATGCCTCTTCGCCGGTGATCCGGATGCACGCACACGTGATAGAAACACCCCCTTCTCCCGTCATGTCCGCACAGGATGCTTCCTATTACTATACCATTCTCAACAGCCACGACCGAAGTGGATGGATTTCTTATAAGGAAGCGCTCCACACCCTCGTATGAATCGTCAATGCTTCTTATTGCAAACCCCTTTATACACATCCACAGATCCTTAACCTGTTCATAATCGTTTATTGTCATAGTCCTTATTTCAACATTCATACCATACCCTTCCTTATGACGGTTCATATTATATAAATATCTGTGCTGCTGTGCATAGTTACCATTTTTCGTAAAATGAATCCGCATCCGTAATTATACATTTTTCATAGAAGCAATGCAATCCGGCATCGAAAAAGCCTTCCATTTTTGTTTTATGCATGATTATACATGTTTTATGCATATTATGCAACGATTATTTCGTATCAAATTAAAATTTTTGATTTTTTATGCAAGATTATACTTGCATTTCCCATTCAATTGTTGTATTCTTTATTACGCTTGAAGAAAACAGATCACATAAGTATCAACATAATATACTCAGGAGGACATATATAATGAAAGAAAAGGTTATACTGGCCTACTCGGGCGGCCTCGATACCAGCGCGCTTATTCCCTGGCTGAAAGAGAATTTCGACTATGACGTTATCTGCGTCTGCGGTAACTGCGGACAGGCAGAGGAACTTGAAGGACTCGAGGAAAGAGCCCTCTCATCGGGAGCATCCAAGCTCTATATTGAGGATCTTACCGATGAATTTGCCGAGGACTTTATAATGCCCTGCGTTAAGGCTCATGCCGTATATGAGAACAAATATCTTCTCGGTACCTCTATGGCACGCCCGGTAATAGCCAAGAAGCTGGTTGAAATTGCCCGCAAGGAAGGTGCTACCGCCATTTGTCACGGTGCAACAGGTAAGGGGAATGACCAGATAAGGTTCGAGCTCGGGATC
>JAILNV010000143.1 GCA_024691125.1 Lachnospiraceae bacterium
TAGTACTCATAGTCGTTTCCATAGCGATCCTTGGCAATAACTCCTGTCTCTTCATCTTTCTTATACTCATCGGTATTATATTTCTTTGCCAGATACAGTGTTGAATTATAATAAATACTGTAAACAGGTTCCTTCTGAGCATTCTCCTCTGTACCATCACCGTCATAGCCATAGTCTCTTACAAGTACATACCCGTCTTTTAAAGTATTCTTAGAATCATCCCAAATAGATGCATTCTCTTCAACCTTAATATTATATGTCTCCTGTTCCTCCATTTCACGTGTTGTTGTATCCCAATCTATTGTCAGATGATATGGATCCTTTATCTGCTTAAGGATTTCCTTATTAGCCTCAGCCGAACCGCCGTTAAGCTTAATACCCGTTGCGACATCATGTCCGTAAAGCACAATATCATTCTCAGACCTTGACAGGTAATTACGTACAAGAAGCTGAGTCGGATTATCCTCCGAGAACCACTCCTTTGGAATGTTTTCAAGGTAGGTATTATAACTCGTATGTCCTCCTTCCGCACCTATATGCGCTTCATTGGAGGTCACTGCAACCCACATTTCAAGGTCTTCATCATACTCTGATATATCCGAACGCATCCATGCATTCTTATCATCAAAATGCTTATACTGTACAAGATATTTCATATTCTCAACGTCATCACCCTTGAAGCCGCGCAGACGTTTCTTATAGCCATATGGTATGTATGTCATACCCTTGTACTTCACGTACTCTTCGTCATCATTCGATGAGTCGCCATTCCACAACTCCTCATTGTCTGCAAGATGCCCTGCACTCACCACTTCCTGTGAAGCAATATAATCATCTTCAACAGATTCAGAGGGTTTTGCTATTGCAATTATCTGTGCCTTTGTACTATCCTGCTCATCATCGAGCTCAACCCACATACTCTGAGTTGAAAATCTGCTGTCTTTAACAGGTATGGTATACTCTTCTTTACGATCCTCTCTAACACCGCGACCGTTGTATGTAACCTTTACTTCACAGTCAATATAACCAGTAATGTTTCCACTTTCGTCCCTTATAGCATAATCATCCCTGTTATCAAGAACCGCAGCCATGTTATTATCATCTGTAAGTTCAAGATGAACCTTAGGTGCTGCAAGAACCCTGACACTGATTTTTTCATCCAGTACAGCTGTATCGGAATTATTTTCAGAGCTGTTTGCATTAACAGCCATAACTTCAAATACTATGCTATAACTGTGAGACGGGTCATTCCATTCTGATCTGTTGGCTACCGTATATGACGTTATTTCACTGCCCAGTGAAACAGGTCCATGAGATTCTATGTAACATGAGTTCTTTTTATTTTCCTTCTCTTCCTCTGTCAGATCGTCGTACCCTTCACTGCTGACTATTGTAGTATATGCTTCATCATCTCTTATCCTATAAGACACCTCATAACCAAATGCATCCATCACTCTATCCCACGAAAGAGTCAATGCCGAGTTACCATTCTCTCTGGTAAGCTTCAGTCCTGTCGGAGTTGTCAATTTGTTTTTATTTGTATAGGTTTTCTTAATAAAGCTAAGGAAACCATAATCTGTATCCTTGTAACTGTCATTCGGTATTACCTCCATGGCTTCATATACTCTGATTCGGCTGTCGCTTCCGATAGCCTGTTTGCTGGAAACAGAGTAGTCTGTTGCATCATTAAGATAAGTATCTCCTATCGGGTCTTCATTGGCATACATCTTAAACCCTATATCATAATCATACATTGTATGAATATACGGGGTATCATCTCTGTAATCTACTGCAAGCTTGGTACTCATGGTGCTACTCTTCGAATTCTCAACTGCCCAACCCTGATATGATGTTGTAGGTGCCATAAGATATTCCTGAGATTCACCATTGGGAATCCATCCAAAACCACTGAAATAGGCTCCGTCAGCATATGGATCCAGAAGGTTCGGTATACCCAAAGTATAGTAATTAACATTACCAATGATCAGATCAATCTTAGTTACTTTGCCCTTTACGTCAGACGGAACTATAATTACCTCTCTGCACTCTGAAAGACTTGTATCATTATTTAGTCTGTCAGTTACTCCTGATACTTCCACCGGAGCATTGTTGTCACTTCCATAAAATCTGACTTTATAGTGATATGTAAATGATACCCCTTCCTGTTGAGCATTTGATCTGGGATAAAATACAAACTTCTCCATACCCTTACTATATTCTCTGTTATTAACATCAAAAGATATGGTTACTGTTTTACCATTAGAATTGGATTTTCTAATTTTATAGCTTTCATATTGCTGCCATTTAATCCCCAATAAAGTATCATAATAACTTCCCGTTATATAATGAACATTCAATGAACCACTGCCACCGAAGAAGGAATCTATATAATCAATCAAAGAACTAAACCAGCTGAATAGAGTCTTAAGAATACGAATAAGAAAACTAGCAGGTTCAACCAATGAAATTTGAGGTTTGCTTGAGCTTAAACCTTCAACCTTTATACTCGATATGCTGAACTGCGTATCCCCTGCTTCTGACATAGGGGTACATCTTGCTTCCCTTTCCTTATTAACAGGACTCCAGGTAAAGCCCCTGAGATATACCTTGCTCTTATTTGTCGGTTCTATTTTAAGAAATACCCTTTGAATCTTTTTGCTAAGCGAAGCCGGAACTTTAAGCGAAACCTCTGAATCCTTCATTACCCAATTTCCGATTCCTGTACCTGTGGTTTCCTCTGCGCTGCCATTCTCATCAACAAACAGTGCCGTTATTCTATAGTTATATACTGTAGAATTCTCACTGTTATGGCCACTCCAAAGATACACGTTAAATGAATCCATTCCGGGACTTTTACTACCGTTGACTATATCAAATTCAAGAAGCAAACTGCTTATGTTGCTGCTTGAACGAATTGCCGCTCTATTATCCGGGGTCATAAGGAATAATTCCGGAGACCTTATTGCATCAAATTCCACATCACTGCTGAGATCCATGTCAGTATAGTACAGGTTTCCGGCAACTACCTTGGAAAACGTAAAATATGTGTCATAGCTGTCAGTATCATATGCCCCGTTAAGATAATAGCAATTTGACATCTTTACCACGTCGCCTTCTCCTGTATGCGTAAGGAAGGGCGTGTAATTTCGCTTGGTAGTTATCAGATTACTGTCATCCAGACAGTTCACATAGTATTCACCATCCGTATCATCGCAGGTTCCGATAAATCCTTCCGTCGTATCAGCGATCGGATTGTAATTTCTGCATGTATCAAAATACCAGTAACAACTTTTACCATTAATTGATGAGTCACCTTTTCCTACAAAAGCACCTATATTTTCCGCAATATTATCCTTATCAGGCTTTGCACCTTTTTCCCAAACACGCTGAATTACTCCTGTATTTACACAATTATAAAGATATATCTCTTCTACTCCATTGGTTTCCCTATATGATCCAAGCATTCCACCGGCTCCATTATGATAATGTTCCGCACTGGTCTGACTTGCAACTGGATCGTAACTCATAAGCACGAAATCATATGGTGTATCCTGGGCTGTACCACCTGTTCCCGCTATAAATATACTAACCTCTCCATTTGGTTCTATAAAGTTATTCTGATTATCCTTATTCTTAAATACATATCTGTTTCCCGTATGCGATATGAAATCCGCATTTGCAATCGTATTAGGATTAATCTCTCTGTTAAGAGCAAAGCTTACAGTCCAATCCTCTATGGTAACATCTGAAGTATTCTTTATATATATATTCCCGTTAAAACCACCATTCCATTCATCTTGTGGTTCATACCATGCACTGTATTCTTTAATCTCCCTCTCTTCCATAACTCCAAGCATTGTAAAGGAAGCCGGGAATTCGACAAAATCGTCCAAACCGGTCAAACCAAAGGTTACAGTTCCTCCGTTAGGCTGGATATCTGCATTATATGATTTGCATTTTATCTTATAAATATCTCCGTTCTTTCCTGCCAGCGTTGCCTGTTCCCACAAGTTGATTTTATGCCGGTAATCCATAGCAACTGCCCAATTGTCTATAAGATCAGTACTGTTGTTTATTATGGTTATTTGAGCATTGTATTTAGTTCCGCTCCCTTCCCATGGACCATCGGTTATATCAAACTTAACCTGAATACTTCCCGGCAGATTATAGGTCTTTGATCTTTTTACACCATCCCATGTTTCTCCTGCCTCGCCGCCCGTAGCTTCGTCTGTCGATTCGTTGAGGTTGCTTCTGCTATCATCCCAGGCAAACTGCGGAACATAAACATGCCCATGATTAATACAGTCTGTAAAACTGCAATTCGTATTAAGCATCTCACCACAACCAAGCAGTCCCCCTGCATCACCATGCTCGGATCTGATCTCACCATAATTCTCACACCCTGTAAAGCTAAACCCTGCATACATAAGCTCGCCGATAAGACCGCCTGCTGCTTCATAGCCGGTCACTGAGCCTCTGTTTATTATCTTATTCATTATTACGCGTCTGCTGTCATAGGGTTGACAATTTGCTATTATACCTCCGGCTCTTACATCGACGTCATATCGTGCCTGAACACTTGCGTTACTTTCCATGTATTCAAATGGGCCTCCGGTATAATCAATTCCTATGATACCTCCTGCACCACTGCCTGTTTCCGATCCATGCATTTCAACCGAAAGTCTGTTGGTTGTTCTAAGATATTTTCCTTCGGTTCCTGTTATTGTTCCACCTGCACGGTTGATGCCAATAATTCCACCTGCCGTACCATTAAACCCTTTAATTTTTATATTATCTTTCGATATCTGACTGTCCGTATCGGTTGTATCACCGATTTCCATCATATCTATATCACGTACAATTCCATAGTTATCGCCAACTATACCTCCAAGATATGCATATGCACTCTTATCCGGATCATGAAAATCTCTTTCCTGATCTCCCGATGATATCAAAGTATTATTCGTGTTATTAACACTGTCAGTATCTACTCCCAATCCGCAGTATTGAACTATAGCTCCACTTCTGTTTATACCGACTATACCACCTGTTGACGCCGGGGAAGATGCATTTCCTGATGTATTAATACTTCCGTCAAAGGTACAATATCTAATACTTCCTGTGTTGCTATAAAGACCCGTTGTGTTAATACCTGATATACCACCATAACCAATATTATCACTTCCCTTACCACCGATAATGTTTCCGTCTACACTGATATATTCTATAATTCCGGAATTAGTACCCGATACTCCTCCGATTACTGCTCTGTCACTTCCCTGCATGCTTATAACAGGAACTATAACTGCCTTTTGAGATGCAGATTTTCCTCTTATCAGTCCCTTATTTTCTCCTGCTATACCACCTGCATTGGTATAATTACTCCTTGCTATCACGCTACAATCCGACATACTTGTACTGTCAAGATTGATGTATCCGTAATTTTCCATGTCGCTGTCAAATGAGTAACCGCTTGGAAAGATATTCTCTCCCACAACTGCCCCGATATAAGCTCTCTCATATCCTTTCTCATTTGTAACATTTACATGATGGATATTAACACCGCTGATTTTGCCTTCATTTATTGCCGCAATTGCACCGGTTGCTTCTTTAGATTCAAATGTTATTACCTTATAGCTTTTATTTCCTTCTTCATCATTTTCTTCAGGACCTTCTACCCTGATATTCCTGATCTCGCCTTCCGGTTTATTTATCGCTGCTATACCACCGCTCATGCCATTAACCGCACTTACAGCAGCAAAATCCCGGCAGAAGCTTATTACTCCGCTATTCTCAGCTATGATTCCACCTGAATTCCCCTTAAGAGGAGCAGATACATCACCATGGTTAGCGCAGAAGCTTATATTGGATTTTCCGGTTGTCTGACCTATAATACCTCCCGCAGTACCGTTATCAGCTATGACACCGGCATAGTTATCAAAGCCCTTAAGCATATACTTAAGCGCCACTGCTTCTTCCTTACCCTGTATATCAATATCATTCTTACCTACAAGACCTCCGACATATGACTCGCCTCTTATCGTTCCGGAGAAGGAAAGCCATGTTTTCATGTCGTCATCTGAGTATCCTGAATAATCGTCCGTATAGAGAAGCTTGAACCCATCCTTATCATTATTGATGAATCCTTTATTTACTCCGACTATTCCACCAACGTATTTTCCGGAAGAAACTACATCTATATTCTCAATATCATATGTACTTCCCGGAAGCCTGTTCGCTGACAAGACTATTTCTCCCGATGCTCCGTTAACACCTGCATAAGTTCCCGCAACACCATGTTTTTCCGTCTCTTTGTTTTCATTTGTTATATCAAGGCCAAGAGCACGTATATGTGTGTTATTGATGCTGTTATTCTTTAATACACCCAGATTCTCAGCTGTAAGACCTCCGACAACATTCCTTCCGGTAATAGTCATGCCATCAATGGTACATTTCTCTATAACACCCTTATTAAGACCGCACAGACCTCCAAGATAATCATGGTCACTGTATCCAAGATTAGAAACATTACAGCTTATCAGCTTACCGCCGTCATTAACCTCACACAGACCACCAAGGTAAGTTCCTTTGGTATTAATAAGACCCTGCTGGGCATTACGACAGTTCTTAAGTGTGGTTCTTGCTCCCACTCTTCCTATTATGCCGCCGCCATAGGAATATACGAATGCCTTTTTTGGTACTTCACCTGTATAATCCTTAGTACCGTCATCGATTACTCTTAGTTCTCCGACAAGTCTGCTAATAGTTCTTTCATCCGGATTCTCTATACAATTCTCGGCATAAATAGGCGTGGCATTCTCAACATCCTCTATATAAAGCATGCTGTTATCATCGTTGTAACCTATTACGCCGCCTACATGCAGCTGTCCCGTAATGCGGCTCATGGCAGATACGGCATTACCCTTTTGGCCTTTAATATACAGACGCATGTAGCTTGTGGGATCTGATGTATCATAGAAGCTGATTCCCTTAAGTCCTGTTGACAGGTTATCAACAACATCATTATTTACCTTAAATTTTTCTTTAGCATCTCTTTCAGTTCTGTCAATTGAACTCAGAAGATAATCCGCCACTATCATAGATGCATTCTTATTGGCATAGTTAATGTCATCCGCTTTCAGATCTTCATTGCTGTTGTTTATTATCAGGTTATATCCTATATATCCTCCTACGAATTCCTTACCGGTCAGTCTTCTGAAGAAACCGTCCGATCTGACTACAACACCGATATTATTGATCTTCGGATTCTCTTTCTTGTTAAGTATGTTTCCACCGATGTCACCACCTACGAAGTAACCGCCGATTATAGGATCAATGTTCGAATAAATGGTATGTGAACCGTTATATGATATGCTTCCTTCTTCATCCTCAGTGTTGTCGGCAGACAGATCCATCAGCAGTCCGGGCGCGGAATTAAATCCTGCATAACCGCCCACAAAGCTGCTGTCAGCATTACCATATAATCCGCCTTGAGTAACGTTATAATCTTCAATAGTGGAATCCGAATCGTTATAACCTACTATTCCTCCGAGGAAATTATTGCCTCGTATGAAACATCCGGCCGATATTGCCTCTGCCTTTACATCAGGAGCTGTTACCGTAGATGTTCTGCCATCATCGGCAATCGTTCTTACGGTATTACCCATGATACCGTTATTATACCCGGCTATGGCTCCGATATAGCTTCCTGTATAGTCCTTATTATTTCCTTCTGCTGTGGATGCGAACAGATCATCGGAACCTGCTGCCCTGTAAATACTGTTATTATTGAGAAGGTAACCGGTATTATATCCTGCTACACCGCCTCCGTACTTTCCGGAATTATAAACCTGTGTCCTGTTTATAAACCCTGTTACACGGTTATGAAGATTAATATCTCTCTTTGGAACTATGCTGATAGTATTATCCTCAGATCTTGCAAGGATTATGGCTTCCGGATCGAAGCTTTCTATAGGCTTTGTCTTTATTACTGCCGAACCCTCTTCTCCTGAATCTGTGTTATCCGTATATGAATAAATGTAATCTGAATTACTTCCGGTAACTCCACCGACATAACTGTCACCGGCTACTATATTATTATTGACTCCCGGAACAGCCTTCTCTGATGCTTTCGTGATTTTTCCGTTCTTTATATTTTTTGCCTCAACATCTCCGCCAAGATATCCAAGATTTAATCCTGTAATTCCGCCTACATAGTTCTTTCCTATGACATAGCTGCTGCCGTTATCCTTAGCCTCCGAATAACAGTTACTTATCTGGGCACCGTAGTTATATCCTGCGATTCCTCCTACATAATTACCTGTGGCTTTGGCCTTGAATACATCAACACTGCTGAATATTCCACCTGAGCCCTTTATTATCTCATCATCATACATAGGTGCGCCGTTACAGTTATCGATCACTATATGCAGCTTCTCTTTATCTGTCTTATACTGATCGAAAACATAACCTGCTATACCTCCGGAGAAAGCCGTCATATCGCTTCCTATTCCGCTGGCATCATTGGCAACGCAGCTAACCGGACCGTAATTGGTACATTCTGATATCAGGAATACCACCGATTCATTTCCTTCTGTCACCGCGCTTCCATCTTCGATGTTATAAAGTCCCGGAAAGCTCTTCTTAAGCTCATCATCGGTCATTGTCCCACCTTCACCGGAGCCTGTATATAGATCTTTTATAAAGGCATAATCATTTCTTATCGCACCCGATATACCTCCTATAGACTGAGAGCCTGATACCTTCGCATAATTTGTAACCTTATATATTACTTCCGCATTCTCAAGCTCCTGCTTTTCATCTGTCTTCATGTTGTAGATGTTGCATGCTTTCTTTATGTCCGTATCTTTACTGTGATCAACATGATTTCCCGACGGAAGCACGATACCCGCTATACCACCGACATATTTACGGCCTTCTACCTTACAGGTATCTGTCATAGTGAGGTTTGTCGCCTCACATGCGTTAACGCCAAAGAATCCACCGGTGAAATCACCGCCGGATACTTCCGTTCTGTCAAGGGTAAGATCCCTGACCGTTCCATAATTACGATTAATAAAACCTGTGGGATTAAAGGCGGTATATTTGTTCTCTTCAACCACCTTTTCATTTATAACCTTCAGTCCCGATATGGTATTCCCGCCGCCAAACAGGGTATCGTTTACCCTGAGTCGTTCACATGCCGGATATATGCTGTTATCCGAGACTGCCCTTAACGGCTGATCTGCCTTATCGGCAAGCTGTTTCTCTATACTCTTATCCCATGCGATATCTCCGTTATTATCTGAATCCCTGACTATGGTATAGTCCACACCGGCTATAGGCGCATAACCCAGCTGTGCTGCAGGACCTGTGGTGATCAGGACTATATCCTGTGATTCATAATCAAGTGCCTCGATATAACGCATGTTGTACAGATGCCTTGACTTGGTGACAGAATAGGTTATTCTCTTTTTTCCTTCTTCGCCTTCTGCGGCTTCACTGCTTTCTGCGAATCCGGTATTTTCCAGATTCCTGCCCCATGTGTCTATGTTATTGGCCGGTGCGGGGCTCTTATATTTGGACGTACTGCTTCCTTCCACCTTGGCAAATACGTCATCAGGTGCCAGTCCGAACCTGAAGAAGCTCTGTGTGCCCGTAAAGCTGTTGTCTTCTATATTCGCATCCTGTGACAGGCTGTTATCTCCCGAGGAACCAAATCTTTTATCCTTGTAAAAATCTCGGATCCCTTTACTGTACGCTGCATATTTATCCTGAGTGGCATTAAGGTCTGCCATATCAAGCAAAACATGGATACGCGGTACTGTTGTGCTTCCTGTTGTTATATAGTTACCTGCACTGTCAGTTCCTTCCGACCATACGATCACAGGCACACTGTCCATTACCACACCGCTGCTTACCGAAGCACTGCTGCTTTCGCTTGCCCTGCGGACTTCTGTACTTCCCGTTTCACATGCCAGATCATATCTTGTGACCTTACACGGTACCGTATACTTTTCCATGGATCCGGAAAGCGGCAGAAGGTCACCGTCTAAACCGATATTCCTGCCCTTGATCTTGGTTCCGTCTATCTCTATAACAAGCTCAGGCTTATTACCCTTGTCCGCATCAAGGAGAGAAACCTTATATGTAAGCTGGTTAACCGCCTGTGGCTCCTTGGTGATCTCGTAAGTCAGATAAAGTGTTTCCTCATTGTGAACTTCCACATGATCGATAACCGGGCTCTTTCGGCTCGCTGTTGTGGTCGCCTTATACAGAGCCGCAACATCGTAATACCCTACCTTGCGGCCACGCCTTATTTCCTCTTCACGGTTATTCTTTGTTACATCGTAGATTCTGCTGCTATCGGCTTCAGGTTCTTCG
>JAILNV010000209.1 GCA_024691125.1 Lachnospiraceae bacterium
CATCGGAAAAAGAACGCGTGCCTATGACCGGGTTTGCCGGATTATTGTTTACATCTATATCGGGTGCAAAATCAGTATTAAACCCGACAGCTTCAAGCTCCTCACCAATAACGGTTCCTGTCTTTTCGGCATTTATGGCACCATCCTCTGTCGCCCCTATTGCCATATTTCCTGTCATACGCGTACCTGAATTCAGGCGGATAACTATTCCGCCTTCCTCATCCACTGCAGTCAGGTACGGAATATGAACAGATGCATTATCTGTCTCCCTGTTATTCTCCTGAAGATCATTCAGGAGTCTTGTTACCTGCCCGGTGCCTGTAATATTCTGACCATAAAGTATGATTCCCCCGTACTGATGCTTCTTAAGTGCCTCCTTAAGCTCGGGAAAAGCTTCAAGATCTGTTACATTTTCTTCATTCCAGGTCCTGAATGCCGGGACTATCATCTGAGAAATCTTCTCATCCATGGACATTCCTTCAATAATGCTGTCGGCTTCATTGTCTGTCAACCCTGCTGTTATTTCGTCCGATTTGTTGATCGTTCCATTTGTATTCACGTTAACGTTACAGGCCGATAACAGCAGCATACCCGCTGATGCCATGGCGATATGATTGTATTTCAACAATTTTACCCACGGTTTTTTCCACGATCTTCGCATACTTTTTCCTCCTATACTTTACACCACATTTTTTGTCATAAGACTAATGCTCCTGTTCCTGCACCATCATTATTTTAAAAAGACCCGGCAATTTCTCACCGGGGAATTAACTCAGTTATTCACGTTTACAGATATTTTATCATAGGAGCTTAGGCATCACAAGTACTTATCGGGAACCAGGGGAACCAGGGGACGGTTCCGGGGTTCCTAACTATCCTATTTGTTCCAATGCATTTCTAATCATTTTTCTAGATAATCCTGTCAGTCGGTTTAATTGGCGAATTGATACTCCTGCAGCTGATAATTTGCGTATAGACATATCCAACACAGTATGATTGGTCGTCTTACCAATAACAGGCATATCATTTCCAAATTCGCGAAGAATAAGCCTATTAGCCACTTCATCCGTACATTTGGCTTTAACTTCTTCATCCACATCCAAACATTTGTCACTATTTTCTCCGCAGATGTATTCCTTCATTTTTTTGTCTTTAAACACGGAACATATCAGTTCCTTATCTGTAATTCCTTCTATGCCGAGTAAATATTCCCGGGCACTGCTATGGATGTAATCTTCAGCCCTTGTGCATAATCCTGCTTTCACCGGATTATTTAGGATGTAACGGAATACCGTGATCAGATATGCTTCATCGTTTACCGGCTCGCTCCTGAACCGATCCTGAAACAGGTGTCCAATACGCTGGTATTTCAGATTATACCAGTAAACAAATGAGCTTCCTACATGTCTGAAAATCGTTCCAATCGGCTCATCCCCTTCCCTGATCAGTAAATGAACATGATTTCCCATTATGCAATATGCAAGTACCTCAAACCCGAGTTTTATCTTATATCGCCTGATAACCGCCTCGAAATGTTTGAAATCCTCTTCCTCATAAAAAATCTTTTGTCTGTTTATTCCCCGCAACATTACATGATATGTTTTCTGACTGCTTTTTTCTCTTGCTTTACGTGGCATGATCTCTCCTTGTTATTATTTTTTAAAATTGGCTTTTTGCATTATGTATACACAAAGTACTGCTATGAATCATGCAGATTTTTCCTTATCAGAGAACCTTTTCCGGCAGCTCATGGCCATATATAAAATACGGTGTGAAAATTATCTGTTGAATTGGATAATTACGAAAAAAGAATAACCCGTATGAAAAATGTGTTTATATGATAGTAAATATTTTTGGTAATAATAACAGATTAAGAAATAAAAAGCAACAAAAAATTTAAAAAAAGCGGGAACCGGAGAACCGTCCCCTGGTTCCCCTCCCCTACTTCAGTTTCCGAAGTCTCTCTATCGCAGCATTAAGTGTTTCATCCTTTTTGGCGAAATGAAACCTTATATAATCGTTTATATCCTCTCTGAAGAAGCTTGACCCGGGTACTGCGGCAACACCGATATGCTCAGCCATCCATTCACAGAAGTCAAGGTCATCACCACGTCCGAATTCGCTGATATCAACAAGCACATAGTAAGCGCCCTGAGGTTCCGTATACTTAAGTCCGATATCCCTTAGCCCACCAAGAAACAGATCCTTCATATGGGCATAATGATCTGTGAGTTCCTTATAATACGTATCCGGGAATTCAAGACCGACAACAGCTGCCTCCATGAGCGGAGCAGCAGCTCCCACGGTGAGAAAATCATGCACCTTCTTAGCCCTCTCGATAATATAGGGGGCAGCGATTATATATCCTATCCTCCAGCCCGTTATCGAGTAGGTCTTACTCAGTGACGAACACGAAATGGTCCTCTCATACATACCGGGCAGTGAACTTATATAAATGTGTTTATAAGGCTCATACACTATGTGCTCGTACACCTCATCCGTTATCACGAAGGTATCATATTTGATAGCAAGCTCACTGATGAACTTAAGCTCCTCATATGTAAACACCTTACCCGACGGGTTCGATGGATTACACAGAATGAGTGCCTTGGGATGCTGCTTAAAGGCTGCCTCCAAAACATCCCTGTCGAAATCAAACTCAGGCGGCACAAGCGGCACGTATATTGGTGTAGCACCCGTAAGAACGGCATCCGCCCCGTAGTTCTCATAAAAGGGTGAGAATACTATGACCTTGTCCCCGGGATCAACAACAGACATCATGGCTGTCATCATGGCTTCGGTGCTTCCGCATGTTACCACGATCTCAGTCTCCGGATCTATTTCTCTTCCCATAAAATGCGCCTGCTTATTTGCAAGCGCATCACGGAAATTTTTGGCTCCCCAGGTTATGGGATACTGGTGCGGCCCTTCAAGAGCCACCTCCCTCAACCTGTCGGTTATTTCGTGGGGCGGGTCAAAATCAGGAAATCCCTGTGACAGATTTATCGCCCCGTATTTATTTGCGATCCTGGTCATCCTTCTTATGACAGAATCGGTAAATCCACTGCTTTTTTCAGATAAAGCCGGCATTTTTATTCCTCCACTCCTCAATTATCATCCACGGATTGTTCCGTGCTACTCACTTATGTCATAAGGATTCCTCTGCTTCGCGGTATCCCTTAGGACAAATACTCACAATCCTCCCACCATTCGCAATCCATGGAGATAAACTCCATTACTTGCTCTTGTCGGGCAGGCCGTAAATCCTTGTCACCACCTCCAGGCAAGCTTGAGGTGGTGACAGAATTTCGACCTTGGATGATCATATCAGTATCGCTTGGTCGATCTCGGTCTCCCGCTCATCAATAAGGCGCTTTGCTTTATGCTCAGCACGCGGAAGCTCACCGTCATCCAGTATTTTAATATAATCGGGCTTAACTCCTATACGGCTCTTTAACGCCCCGATAACCTTCTTCTTAAGCTCCTCGTCATTCTCGCGCCCATATACACGCTCAACCTCTACTCCGTATCTTGCAGTATAATCCCTGTTGAAAACGTGGATCCTGTATTCTCCGGTTATATCCGAAAGCTCACGCAGTACGGTCTCAACATCCGACGGAAAAATATTTACGCCCGACACAATGAACATATCATCCTTACGTCCCACTATATTGATCCTGCAAGACGTCCTTCCGCACTTGCACTTTCCTTTATTGACGAAACCTATATCACCCGTGCGGAATCTTATCATGGGTCTTGCATGCTTTCTTAAGCTCGTAAATACAAGCTCACCCGTCTCACCGTCCGGAAGGACCTCACCCGTCTTTACATCGACCGTCTCAACCAGGATATGGTCTTCCGCAAGATGAAGGCCGTCCTGCTCATCGCACATGCCTGCACAGGCTCCGAAGATATCCGACAGGCCGTAGAATTCAATAAGCTTCGCATCCCACAGATCTTCTATCGCTTTTCTTGTTGCGGGTATCGAACCACCGGGTTCACCCGCAACTATTATTCTCTTAACCGACAGCTCTTTGGGATCTATACCCTTTTTTCTTGCTGTTTCGCCAAGATAGAGAGCATATGAGGGAGTAGTCTGGATAAAGGTCGGCTTAAACTGCTGTATAATGTAGAGGAGTCTGTCCGAAGGCAGGGTTCCTGACCAAATGCCCATAGCGCCCAGACCCTGGGCACCGAGCACGCAGGGACCTCCGACAAACAGGCTGAAGTTGATACCATGCATGTATCTGTCGGTCTTCCTCATCCCGGCCTGATACATAAGCCTGCTCTCTATGTTCATCCACTCATCAAAATCATTCTGTGTAAAGGGACTTATCGTCGGAACACCTGTCGATCCGCTTGATGCGGATATAAAGATTATATCCCTCTCGTCAACGGCACACAACTCTCCGACCATTGACACTATTCCCTGTGTCTTTCTCTCCGTCTGCTTGTCGATAAAGGGCAGACGGCTGATATCCTTAAGGCTCTTTATATCTTCAGGTGTTACCCCTGCCTCCTTAAAACTCCTCTTATAATAAACCGTATTATCATATGCGTGCCTAAGAATTATCTTAAGGCTTTCAAGCTGTTTTGCCTCTATTACATCTCTGGGAGCGGTTTCCCACTCTTCCTCCCAGTACTTACTCTCACTCATAATTTCCTCCCGCTACCGTCTTATCTTTCTGACTTTTCCAAATCAGAATTACTCAAATTTACTCGGCTGATCATACCCTTCAGGCTTGGTAAATGACTTATACTGCTTACTCTCATCCTCGATCGCTGTCCTGAAAGCATCCGAATGAACGATCTTATCGATAGTCTTTGTGATCTCGGAATCAGCGTCACTTTCCCTGACCGCAATAACATTAATGTATCCGTCCGTAACCTTCTCGTTATAAAGGTCTGTTGAAAGATCAAGTCCTGCTGCTATGGCAAAATAACCGTTTATTATCGCAGCATCAACACTGTCCAGGATATTGGGCAGAACCTCGGGGTTTAACTCTTCAAATACGAAACCCTTGGGATTGCCCGTCACGTCATCCACTGTAACCGTAGCCTGTTCAACCGACTGGTCAAGCTCGATAAGTCCCGTCTGAGCCAGGACACGAAGGGCTCTTGCCGTATTGGTAACATCATTGGGTATTGCTATTGTTGCACCGTCCGGAAGCTCATCCAGGGTTTTATACTTATCGGAGAAGGTTCCCATTCCTGCTGTCGGGATCTCGGTTACGTATGTCAGGTGCGTGTTGTGTTCCTTGTTAAAATTATTAAGATATATCGAATGCTGGAACACATTCAGGGTTATCTCACCTTCATCAACAGCTGTGTTTGGAGTGACTATGTCCGAGATCTCGATTATCTCAACCTCATATCCCAGCTCCTCAAGCGAAGGCTGAATGCAGTCTTCAAACATATCTCCGTAAGGGCCTGCGCATACACCTACCGTTATCTTCCTGTTCTCATCGGAAGATGCCGCTTTATCGCTTTCTGTATCAGACTTGTCAGCTTCATAAGCGGCTGTTTCATCTGCTGCTTCCTTTCTCTCACCAAGAACCTCTCCTGCCGGCGCTTCTTCTCCCGATGAAGCCGTAGCTGCGCATCCTGTCACGGCAAATAGAGCCGCACCTGCAATTACTCCCGCCAGAATCCTCTTTACTGTTCTTTTTCTCATAATTCTCCTCCTTCTGCCCTTTCCGGGTCTTATAATTATTTACCGGGCTGCTTAAACCCGGCTATACGGTCCCAGGTCTTATCACGTGACCGTATTATTTCATTTATGTCCTCATCATTAAGATGTTTGAACCGTCCCTGTCTTTTAATGTAATGGCTTACATCCTTAAATTCCTCAGGTTTTCTGTTAAGGTGATATTCTCCATCGTAGTATTCCGCAAGGTACCAAAGTCCGGTATCCACCACTTCTCTTGCCACTTCTATCGTTTCAGCCGTATCTATGCCCCACCCTGTCGGACATGGAGCCAGAACATGGATAAATGATGTTCCCTTTACTTCAGATGCCCGTTTTACTTTGGCGGCGAAATCTTCAATATATCCCACACTCGCAGTCGCCGCATAGGCTATACCGTGAGCAGCCACTATCTCAAACAGATTCTTCTTGGGTTTTATATTCCCCTTACCTCCGGGGACGGCGGGCGTAGTGGTTGTTGTCGCACCAAAGGGAGTAAGCCCGCTCTTCTGTATCCCCGTATTCATATATGCTTCATTGTCATAACATATGTATATACCTTCATCATTTCTGTCTATAAGACCCGAAAGAGCCTGAATGCCTATATCTGCCGTACCGCCGTCACCTGCAATACCAAGCACATGATAATCCTTAAGCCCCATGGCCTCCGCTCCTGCCTTAAGGCCGCTCATAACAGCTCCCGTTCCTGCGAAAGCCGATATGATGGCATTATTTGCATAACTCATCTGAGGATAGTTGAAGCTTACGGCAGACATACATCCCGCAGGCAGAGTCAGCAGAGTCCTCTCACCGAGTACCTTTAAGGCGATCCTTACGGCCAAGCTTCCTCCGCATCCGCCGCAGGCCTTATGACCGTAGAAAAATTCATCATCCGATATCATCTTCTACCTCCGTTCCGATGAACTTAACGGATTCCTCCGGGCGTCCGCTCATCATATCCTTAAAGCACTCCTCTATATCTGCCAGAGATATATCTCTCCCGCCTATCCCTCCTACAAAATCATATGTCGGAATATGGCTCCTGCCCTGCATCAATGCCGAATTAACATTGGTATAAACGGTTCCCTCATAACCAAAGGAGATATCTTTATCAATAACACCGACAGCCCTTGCTCCCTTCAGTACCCTTATAAGTTCATCCCTTGGGAAGGGCCGCATCATCCTTATACTTACAGCCCCTGCCCTTATTCCTTCATCGCGCAGTCTGTCTGCTTCCTCTCTTATAAGGCCGCTTATGCTCCCAAGAGAAATAAGTATATAGTCCGCATCCTCCGTAAGGTAGGTTCTTAATGCTCCGCCATACCCCCTTCCGGTAATCTTTCTGTATTTATCATCAACCTTTTTTATGGTGTCAAGGGCATTTATTGAAGCCTTGTGGTGGAGGATATTGATCTCCTCATTAAGCTCCGGCCCGACAGTTACTGCCATACTTACCGGATTCTCCGGATCAAGCCTGTCCCATGTATCACGCCCCGGAAGAAAGGCATCTATCGTCTCCTGATCCGGTATATCAACGGGCTCATATGTATGGGTAAGGATAAATCCGTCGAGATTTACCATGACCGGAAGCCTTATCTCCTCTGCTTCGGCAAGAGCGTAAGCCTGTACTGCCATATCAAGAGCTTCCTGGGCATCCTCCACATAGATCTGGATCCATCCGCAGTCAAGAAGGGAAAGCGAATCCCTGTGGTCTCCGTATATACTCCACGGAAGAGCGGTCGCCCTGTTGGCATTCATCATTACTATGGGAAAACGTCCGCCTGAGACATAGCTTAAACACTCAGCCATATACAGAAGTCCCTGTGATGAGGTTGCCGTAAAGGTTCTTGCTCCCACAGCCGATGCCCCCATGGCTGCCATCATTGCGGAATGCTCTGACTCAACATGGATAAATCTGCTGTCAAGCTGTCCTTCTTCCACCATTTCCGCCAGTCTCTCGACCACAATGGTCTGAGGGGTGATCGGATAAGCCGATATGACCAGAGCTCTTGCAAGCCGGATACCCTGAGCGAATGCCTCATCTCCCGATATAAATCTTGTTTCGCTCATTTTTCATCCTCCATATGTATGGCACCCACCCTGCATATTCTTTCGCATATTCCGCAGCCCTTGCAGAAATCGTAATCGATCTTTATCTTTTTGCCCTTCCTGCTTATTACCCCGTCAGGACAGTACAGATAGCACTGATGACATCCTATGCATTTATCTGAGTCAAAAACGGGACATTTATTTCGCCATCCTGCATTTTTCTCAACCAGCACACCGGTCCTGCAGGATCCGCCCTGCGGCAGCTGTGAAAGCGCAGTGATCTTAACTTTTTTCTCAAGCGAAGGTTTAATCATTACCGCGCCCTCCGTAAATGTTATATATCATGTCAAACAGCTTAATGTTCTTAGCTGCGACCTTTCCGGACATGTACTCCGTTACAGCCTTATATATTTCTTCGGAACCAATATCAGGATCAACTGCTGCAAGCATCCCGAGAATACCTATATTGACTATCGGACGCTTCAGGATTTGCTCTGCATAGGATGAAATATCTCCGGGAAGAACCCTTTCATCATCAAAGTAATTCCGGTCACGGTTTGTGTTGATAAGGAGCCTTCCGTTCTCTTTGAGTGATTTCAACAGTGCACTGTCATACAGGGTATCATCGAGCACTATGATATAGTCATTATTCCTCACTATGCTCCGGTCGACGATCCTGTCCCTTGATATCCTGGTGAAGGCTCTTATCGGAGCTCCTCTCCGCTCAGGTCCGAATGATGGAAATGCCAGTGATTTAAAGCCCCCTGTCATTGCCGCGGCTCCCAGGATCCTCGAAGCCGTGAAGGCTCCCTGCCCGCCTCTTCCGTACCATGTTATCTCTTTCATTTTCTATCCTCTTAATTCTCTATCCTATTTATTATCTATCTTCCCCGTTTGTTCAGCGCACGCACGGTAAGGTCACCTATCGTCTGCACAAGCTGGACCAGTATGATCAGAAGCAGGATACATATGATCATCACCTCTTTTTTGTATCTCTGATAACCGTACCTGTAAGCGAGATCTCCGATACCGCCTCCTCCGACAAGTCCCGCCATTGCGGAGAATCCAAGCACGGTTATCGCCGTAACGGTTATATTCTTTATCAGCGATATCCTTGCTTCAGGCAGTACTATCTTGAAGATCACGTGACTTTTTCTTGCTCCCGATGAGATGACTGCTTCCAATACTCCCTTGTCAACATCTGAAAATGATGCTTCCGCAAGCCTTCCGAAGAATGCTGCGGCGGCAACCGTAAGCGGTACCAATACAGCTTTGGAACCTATCTTGGTTCCTACCACCGCTGCAGAGATCGGAAGGAAGAATATCATCAGTATCAGGAATGGGATAGAACTTATTGTGTTTGCGATAAATCCTATAACCTCATATACCGGAGTATTTTTTGACAAAAGAGGCTCCGATGTGATATAGAGCACAAGCCCCAGTCCTATACCCAGGATCACGGCTATCACAAGCGAAGTAATAGTCATAAATGCCGTTTCCTGCAACGCCTTTACCAGTTTGTCTTCTATTTCGATAAAGCTTTCAAGCATCTCTGATCACCTCCATTTTCCCTGAATTTTCCCTGATATATTTGAGTGCGTCCCTTGTCTGCACCGGCTCCCCGTTAATGCTTATGTACAATACTCCCACCGGTTTCTTCTTAATGAATTCTATCCGCCCGTGCAGTATGTTTATTCTCACGCCGAACTCCTCTATAGCCTCGGCTATCAGCGCCCGTTCGGCATTTTCGTCAAAATAATCTATCCTTACTATCTTGCCATGCGCATTTTCCAAAACATTGGACGGTATCACGAATCTGTTTTCCTTCCTTATAAGTGTTTTGGTAAATTCGCTTCCCGGTCTCGTGAACACGTCGTACACATCCCCGATCTCAACGACCCTGCCTTCGTCCATGACCACTACTCTGTCGCATATTTCCTTTACAACATCAAGCTCATGCGTTATAAGAACTATCGTTATATTAAGCTCCCTGTTTATCTGTTTGAGCAGATTAAGAACCGCTTCTGTGGTTTCCGTATCCAGTGCTGATGTCGGCTCATCGCATAATAGGATCTTTGCATTGTTTGCAAGTGCTCTGGCTATGGCAACCCTCTGTTTCTGTCCTCCCGACAGCTGGCCCGGATATGAATGTTTCTTATCCTCTATACCGACGTATTTAAGCAGTTCATCTATCCTCTTCCCTGCTTCCTCCTTCGTCTTTCCGTTTTCAAGCAGGACGAATTCTATGTTCGAATATACATCCTTGCTTCCTATCAGATTGAAGTGCTGGAAAATCATTCCTATATTGCTTCTCAGCTTCCGAAGCTCACCGGAATTTAATTCGCCGATACTTTTTCCCTCGACCGTAACTCTTCCGCTGCTCACTGTCTGAAGCCTATTAATTGTCCGAAGTAATGTACTCTTTCCGGCTCCCGACGAACCGATTATGCCTATTATCTCTCCTTCATTTATAGAAAAGGTTACATCCCTTACGGCTTCTGTTACTTTTTTCCTCTGTTTAAAGCTGACGCTCACATCCTCGAAATCGATCAGCTTTCCTGCTCTCTTCTGTTCACTCATTTTTCTTCTCCGTAGACAAATAATGATTTAGGGATTATAACTATCCTTTTTTATGATTAAAAAAAGGAGGTTACAGATAAGGGCTAATGAGACCCTGATTCTGCAACCTCCGGTTTACCGGTCAGTTCTATAATCTATGCTTCTCTGTCTTGTCGATCTGGATGATCTTACCGTCCTGAACAATTATGGTCACCGTTCCGTAACGCATCCCTTTCATCAGATCGTTAAGCTTTTTAACATTTTCAGGAGATAACGAATCTCCGCGTATCTGCTTATCCATTTGCCTCTCCTCAACTGCTGTCCTGTTTCTGTTAGCGATTATATGACCCTTTTATAACTATGTCCAATATGTAAAACTAATGAGAGATTATAACTTTTAACTATAATAGGATAGGAGGGGAGGGGAGGGACCGGGGGACGGTTCTGTGGTTCCCTCTATCCATCCGGCAGATTATATGATATACTGTATCCGAATCAATAACTATTCACATTTATAAAGTTAATAAGGAGGAAAAATTATGGAGTATGCAAGTGAATACGCAGCGCAGGGTTTCAGTGCAGGTTATACCGCCGTCTCTCTGTGTATTTCCATTCTCGCAATCGTAGGATTATGGAAAATGTATGCAAAGGCAGGAGAACCCGGATGGAAGTCCATCATCCCTATCTACAATACGTACATCCTGTTTAAGCTGGTATGGGGAAATGGCTGGAAGTTCCTGCTTCTTCTCGTTCCAATCGTCAATATTGTTATTCTTATAATGATTGCCTGGAAAACAGGCAAGGCATACGGTGGGGGAACAGGTATCAGTCTCTTATGTGTATTTTTCCCGACGATCGCATATCTTGTTCTCGGCTTCGGCAATTTTGAGTATGTCGATCCGCAGTAAACGGACATATAAGCTCCGGCATTACAGCCGGGAATCATGTTAAAAAAACCTTCCGGAATTCAATCCGGAAGGTTTTTTTAAGGGGAACCACAGAACCGTCCCCTGGTTCCCGTCCCCTGGTTCCCCGCTCAGTTAATATCCGCCACGGACTCACCCGCAACGAGCTCACCGTTCATTACGAAGCGCTGTATCAGAGTCGTCCTCGGATTCTCTATAAGATGAATAAGCTTCTCCGCCGCCACGCTTCCTATCTTAACAGTATCCTGTCTTAAAGTCGTAAGCCTCGGGCTCATGATCTGTGATATATAACTGCCGTCATAACCTACAACAGAAATATTATCGGGAACCGACAGGCCTATATCCCTTATGGCATTTATGCCTCCGATAGCCGAGTAATCATCCGGATAGAAGATACAGGTCGGCGAATCCATAAGCTGCAGAAGCTGTCTTGTGTATTTATATGCAAGCTCCGGATTCCTGTATGCCGAAGAAATAAGATATTCTTCCGGCGTGTCTATATAATGCTTTTCAAGGCTCCTTACAAAGCTTCCTACCCTGTTCCTGGTTACGGCAGTATCATCTCCCGATATATATGCCATCCGTCTGTGTCCCTTCGAATAAGCATATTCGACCAGATCATGCATTCCCTGTATGTTATCGGACATAACAGCTATGCGGTAATCAAAAACATGATCTATCGTAACAACAGGTATCGCATCGTATCTTACCAGCTCAAGAACCTGCGGATCGTCAAAATCAACACAGGCGATGACCACGCCGTCCACGCCTCTGTACCTCGAATGCTCAAGATATGTCATATCCCGGTTATGCGTGGAATTAATAAATGTAAGATCATATCCCTTCTTCTCCACACTCCTTTTGAAGCTGTCAAGGACATTGGCAAAATAATCATGTGTCAGTCCGCTGTTTGATTCATCTACAAACAGCACCCCAATATTATAGGTACGGTTTGTCTTAAGCGCTCTCGCAGAGGAATTCGGATAATACCCCATCCTTCTTGCCGTCGTCTTGATCGCCTCCTTGGTTTCAGGGCTCACATCATTCATATCATTGAGCGCCTTGCTCACCGTCGCCACGGACACCTTACACTCCCTGGCTATTTCTCTTAATGTTACCATAAATATTCCTCTTTCCTATTCATCCCTCATATCCCTTTTGTAATCCGTTTTCTTTATTTTGTTACCGGTTTTCTTCTTTCTGTCTTTATATTCTTTATATTCCATAGCCTCACCCGGGCCAGGATATGATCCTGTTTCCCTCCCTGGTTAAAATCCTGCCTGAGTATAATACTTTCGTTCCAAATTTAGCTTAATCGTTTTCGACAATGAGTATATAACGCATTTCACAACATTTCAACCCTTCTTTCTGATTTTTTTAGCTAAATTTCGAATTTTGAATTTCCCTATTGTCAGCAATGATTCATTGTTGTATAATCGACATATGTGAGGGCTTATTTTTTTTATCGTTTCACTTAATCGTTTTCGTTAAGTCCTCCTCGTTCACAAAAAGCAGGCCATTGGGCTTACTATTCAAAACCAAACAAGAAAGGACGGCACTAAATCATGAAATTCGGACACTTCGACGACGCAAACAGGGAATATGTTATAACCACTCCCCGCACACCTCTTCCATGGATCAACTACCTCGGCTGCAACAGCTACTTCACACTTATAAGCAATACCTGCGGCGGCTATTCCTTCTATAAAGATGCCAAGCTTCTGCGCATCACACGTTACCGTTACAATAATGTTCCCGCGGACAATAACGGAAAATACTTCTATATAAAGGATGGCGATACCGTATGGAATCCAGGCTGGCAGCCTGTAAAAACCGAGCTTGACTCCTACGAATGCCGTCATGGCATCGGCTACAGCAAATGGAATTCCAAAAAGAACGGGATCAAGGCATCCATGCTTTCCTTCGTTCCCATGGATGATACCTGTGAGATCCATCAGGTTAAGCTCACCAATGACACCGATGCAGCAAAGAATATACAGCTGTTCTCATATGTGGAGTGGTGTCTGTGGAATGCGGATGATGATTCCAGGAATTTCCAGCGTAACTTCTCAACAGGCGAGGTTGAGGTCATAGATTCCACTATATATCATAAGACCGAATACAGAGAACGCCGTAACCACTATGCCGTTTTATCTGTTAATACGAAGATCGACGGTTTCGATACATCAAGAGATGCCTTCTTCGGCGCATACCGTGACAACAGCAATCCCGAGGTTGTATGTGAGAAGGGTCAGTGTACAGATTCCATAGCACACGGCTGGGCACCTGTAGGCGTTCATCAGATAAATGTCGAGCTCGCTCCCGGCGAGACGAAATCATTTGTTTTCGTTCTCGGCTACTGCGAGAATCCCGACAATGATAAATGGGAAAGCAAGAATGTTATAAAGAAGGATCCCGCCAAGAAGCTGCTTGCAAAATATCAGACGGATGAGGATGTAGATAAGGCCTTCGCAGCACTTAACGATTACTGGAACAATCTGCTGTCTATCTACACGCTTGAATCAAACAATGACAAGGTTAACCGCATGGTAAATATCTGGAACCAGTATCAGTGTATGGTCACCTTCAACATGAGCCGTTCCGCATCTTATTTCGAATCGGGAATCGGCAGAGGCATGGGCTTCAGAGACAGCAACCAGGATCTTCTCGGCTTCGTTCACCTGATCCCCGAACGCGCAAGGGAGCGTATCATCGATATCGCATCCACCCAGTTCGAAAACGGAAGCGCTTATCATCAGTATCAGCCGCTTACCAAGAGAGGTAATTCGGATATAGGATCAGGCTTCAATGACGATCCTCTGTGGCTGATCGCAGGTGTATCCGCATACGTAAGAGAAACGGGCGATACCTCTATTCTAAATGAGCAGGTTCCTTACGACAATGACATGAGCAAGGCGACCACCCTCATGGAACACCTTAAGAGGTCGTTTGATTTTACCGTTAACAATAAAGGACCTCATGGTCTTCCTCTCATCGGACGCGCCGACTGGAATGACTGCCTTAACTTAAACTGCTTCTCAGAGCATCCCGGTGAATCCTTCCAGTGCTTCGGTCCTTCCGAAGGACCTGTTGCGGAGTCGGTATTCATTGCCGGAATGTTCGTTAAGTACGGCGAGGAATATGCACAGCTGGCAGAGCTGCTTGGTGATACAGCTGAAGCCGAACGCGCACGCAAAGAAGTTAAAGTTATGTATGACGCAGTGCTTAAGGACGGTTGGGACGGTGAATGGTTCGTCCGTGCATATGATGCTTACAGCCACAAGATCGGTTCCAAGGAATGCGAGGAAGGTAAGATCTTTATTGAGTCTAACGGCTTCTGTTCACTGGCAGGCATCGGTGTTAAGGAAGGACTGGCTGAGAAAGCTCTCGATTCCGTTAAGAAACATCTTGACTGCGAATACGGCGTTATGATCCTGCAGCCTGCTTACACGGTTTATCATCTCGAGCTTGGCGAGATCTCCTCTTATCCGCCCGGATACAAGGAGAATGCCGGTATCTTCTGCCACAATAATCCGTGGGTATCGATCGCAGAAACAGTTATCGGCCACGGCGACAGAGCGTTCGAAATATATAAGAAGACCTGTCCTGCTTACACTGAGGAGATTTCCGAGATCCACAAGACCGAGCCTTACGTATACTGCCAGATGGTAGCAGGCGCTGATGCATATATTCCCGGTGAAGGAAAGAACAGCTGGCTTACAGGTACCGCAGCATGGACCTTCTGCAATATCTCACAATATATCTTAGGTGTATACCCCACTCACAAGGGTCTGTCTGTAGATCCCTGTGTACCGCACGGCTTCGGTGATTTCAAAATCACACGTAAGTTCCGCGGCGTAACCTACAATATAAGTGTTAAGAATCCTGCGGATGTTGAGAAGGGTGTGAAATCCATGACTGTAGACGGCATTGCCGTAGACGGATGTGTTATCCCGTTCGATGCGTCAAAGAAGAATGTTGATGTGGAAGTAGTGATGGGTTAATTCCCGGGATCCAGGGGGGCGGGACCAGGGGACGGTTCTGGGGACCAGGGGACGGTTCTGGGGTTCCGCCATTCGGACCAGGGGACGGTTCTGTGGTTCCGCCAGGGAACCACAGAACCGTCCCCTGGTCCCCAGAACCGTCCCCTGGTCCCCCTTCTATCTTTTACCTCTGAAGTACACTTCTCCAAGAGCTCTCGGCGCTCTGTTATTCTTGCTGAAGAATATCAGCAGCAGGAGCGTTACAACATACGGAAGAGTTCTTACCAGATCATTATATGTCGAAGGCATACCAAGATTCTTAATAACCTCATGCCCGATACTCCTTGCAAACCCAAACAGCAGACACGCTCCAAGCGTCGGAAGTATAGACCAGTTTCCGAAAATAAGAGCTGCTATCGCCAGATAACCAAGACCAAGATATATATCCGGAGAGAAATTGGCTGATATGGAATAAGCATAGCACATTCCTCCTATAGCCGACAGTCCTCCCGATAATACGATAGCTATCATCTGTACCCTTCCGACATCTATACCTGCCGCATCAGCTGCATGCGGATTATCACCGCAGGCTCTTAAATGCATTCCGTACGGTGTCCTGTACATTACATACCAGGCGATCACGGCAATGATCACTATCAGGATCTCGAAGGGATATACTCTCTTAAATGCAGCTCCGATAAATGGTATTTCCGATAATACCGGAACATCATATCTTACACTTGTTTCCAATATGAACTTATTGGATGTTTCGCCGAAGATCATAAGATTCAGCCTTCTTGTAAGGAAGCTGGTAAGTGCCATTGCAAGAATGTTTACAACCACACCACTTATTACCTGGTTTGCTTTAAATCTGATGCACAGGATGACATGCACCATTGAATATATCATTCCACCTGCAGCCGCCACCAGAAATGATATATAGTAAGGAACCTGTGTACCCGTTCCCATCGCATTGGTCAAAATCACCATTGCAAAAGCTCCGGTGAAGGCACCAAAACCCTGAAGACCTTCGATAGCCAGATTCGTTATACCGCTCTTCTCGCTGAATATACCTCCTATTGCCATAATGAACATGGGTAATGCAAATGCCAGTCCGTCTATTATTATCGAATCGATCAAGCCTGTGCACCCCCTTTCTTTTCATTAAAATTCTTTTCCTTAAGCTGTCTTTCTACCTTATCGGTATACTCCTTTATGAATCCCGAGCAGGCCGAGAATATCAGTATGAAAGCTGTTATCAGATCAGCCAGTTCAATCTCGACTCCCTGCTGTGAACTCATATATATGGATCCTTTGGATATCACCGTTATAAGGAAGGAAGCCAATATACATCCTATCGGATCGCTGCATCCCAGAAGCGCTACTGCTATTGCGTTAAAACCAAGGCCCGGAACAACACCCGGCTGAATGGAACCAACGTACCCGCAGTAATATGTTACTCCCGCAAGTCCTGCAAGTGCACCGGAAACCACCATCGTAAGCAATATGTTCTTTCTTATATTGATGCCTGCATAATTGGCTGCCGCAGGACTAAGCCCCACAGCTTTGATCTCATAGCCTATCGTAGTCCTGTTCATGACAAAACGGATGATAAAGGCGGCCAATATCGCCAGTATAAAAGCCAGCGGTACATCAAATTTAAGTCCGAAAGCCTTGATATCAATGATCGTAAGTCTTGCGGAATCACTGATGTTGATACTCTGTCTTGACACAGGATCCAGATAATACGAATTTATAAAAAAAGTAAGCACATACATGAATATGTAGTTAAGCATAATAGAGGATACAACCTCATTTATATTGAACTTGAACTTGAGCGCCCCTATGATGGCTCCTACCAGTGCGCCCGAGACAATACCTATTATAAGCACCAGTGGTCTGGCAATGCCGGCACTCAGTGAGGAATATCCGACAAGTGCCGTGGCGCAGAAGCTCGATACAAGCATCATTCCCGAAACACCTATGTTAAACAGACCGCCCTTAAGTGCGACCATGACTGAGAGAGAGGCAAATATCATCGGTGTCATTGCATCCAGAAAGCTCATAAAATCAGTAAACATATTTCTCATGCCCGCGTACGAACGCTTGGGCGCCAGTCCCGACCCCTGCAGAAGGTTAAGGTATGAGGCAAACGGATTGGTTGCGATCATCAGCAGTACCGCAGCACCGAATATCAGGCTTATCACTACCGCAAACACGGAGATTCTGAACATCTGATGTTTCTCGCCCGAAAGCAGTCTGACCATTAATTTTTTCATGCCCCCTCACCTCCTTCTTTCTGCATATCGTCTCTGCCATCCTTAACTTCGCTTCGCGAGACTCCCATCATATAATTTCCTACTTCATTAACTGTAAGTTCCGATGCTTTGGCTATACGGTTTATCCTGCCATCATAGATAACTCCGATCGTATCGGCACAGTTCATAACCTCGTCAAGCTCCAGAGATATCAGAAGGATCGCCGCTCCTCTGTCTCTTTCCGCCACTATCCTCTTATGGATATTGGAAATGGCTCCGACATCCAGACCTCTTGTAGGCTGCATGACTACTATGAGCTTACCTTTCATATCTATTTCACGGGCGATCATCGCCTTTTGCTGATTACCTCCCGACATCGCACGCACTATTGTACTGTTACCGTCGCTGCTTCTTATGTCATAGTCATCAATAAGCCTTTTTCCGTGTTCATCGAAGGTCTGATCGTTTATGATAGTATGATGGGAAAATGAATCCGTATAATACTTTCTGACAGCCAGATTGTCTTTAAGCGAAAATCCCATGATAAGGCCGACCTTCTGTCGATCCTCCGGTATATAGGACATCCCGTTCTCGATCCTTTCCCTTATCGACATACCGGTTATATCCAGACCGTCCAAAACTATCTTACCGGATCTGACCTGCTTAAGTCCTGCGATCGCGTCGGCCAGCTCATTCTGCCCGTTTCCGGCAACGCCCGCAAGTGCGAATATTTCGCCTGAATGTATCTCGAATGAAACATCGTCCACAGCCTTGTATCCCTGCTCATTACACACCGTAAGGTTCTCAACCTTCAGTACGGTATCCCCCGGCCTGGCCTCTTCCTTATCGACGGTAAATGATACCTCATGGCCTACCATCAGTCTTGCCAGCTCAGTCGTGGAAGTATCCTTTACATCCTTAATGTCTATAAGCCTTCCGTGATTCAGTATGGCGCATCTGTCAGCGATTGCCTTTATCTCTTCAAGCTTATGAGTGATTATGATTATTGTCTTGCCGCTGTCCCTTAAGCCTCTTATTATCTCAAGCAGGAATTCGATCTCCTGTGGCGTAAGTACCGCGGTGGGTTCATCAAATATCAGTATCTCTGCATCCCTGTACAGCATCTTAAGTATCTCCACACGTTGTTGTGTTGATACATTCAGATCGCTTATAACAGCCAGAGGATCCACCTTGAGCCCGTATTTTTCGGAAAGAGCCGCAATCTCGGCATTTGACTTCTTAATATCCACGTGAGGAATGAACCCGAAAAGCTTATTCTGGGGTTCCGAACCAAGTATGATATTCTCCGTCACCGTATAATTGGAAATAAGTCTGAAATGCTGTTGTACCATACCTATACCGAGCATGGTTGCCTGACGCGGTGATGTTATGTTAACCTTCTCGCCACGTATGTATATTTCACCTTCATCCGGTTCATACATACCAAACAGTACGCTCATGATCGTTGTCTTGCCCGCGCCGTTCTCCCCGAGGAGAGCATATATCTCACCCTTTTTGATACTGATGGAAACATCATCATTGGCGACTATCCTCGGAAAACGCTTGGTGATATGCTTCATTTCAATGATATATTCATAATTATCCATCTTCGCTCCCGTTAATGATAACAAGGCGGCAGATACACACCCTGCCGCCTTGGATATCTCATAATTTATTCAACATCGATTCCCGTAAAATTATCCGGAGTAAGACCGTTAAAGTTGGCAGCCGGAACTATCTTGCCATCCTTAACCAGCTGATATGCCTTGTCTATCTTTTCGATCTGATCGGCAGCAAGCTGGCATCTTCCCGAAGCAGACACATATCCGACGGAATCGCTCTCTGCACCGAGAACATAATTGCCGCCCTTGAATGAACCGTCGAGCACCGTACCGAGTACGCGCTTGTCATTTGCGCCCATGATCTTAAGTGCGCTGGTCAGTATAACATTCTCGGATCCGTTTGCACCGTCATCATACTGATCGGTATCGCAGCCTATTACAAAATCCTTTTCGGAGCTCTCCTTTACTGCCGTAAACACGCCGTTGCCCGAACCGCCTGCTGCCACGAAAATGATATCACAGCCTTCCTTGATAAGAGCTTCACCCACAACCTTTCCTGCAGCGGGATCGGCAAACGAACCAACATAATTACCGCCTACATTGGCACCGGTAACATCGGTTCCGGCATACGAAGACAGCTCAACAGTCTCAGCTTTTGTTCCGAAATGCTTATTGGCATAATTAACGCCTGACATGAAACCATACTGGTAATTAACATTCGACGGAAATGCTATTCCGTTAACTACCGCTACCTTTCCGGTCTGAGTATTGAGTGCTGCCGCTATACCTGCCAGGAATCCTCCTTCCTGCTCCTTAAAGGTCATGGCATATATATTTTCAACCTCTATCTCATTTCCGTCCGGATCGGAGGGAGCCGAGTCCACAAGGATGAATTTCTTGTCAGGATTTTCCTGTGCCACCTCTCCTATCCCGGCGAACTGGAAGCCGTCACATACGATCACATCATAGTCCGCTACGATATCATTGACCGTCTTGATGCAGGCAGCGGTATCACCGGTAGGTTCCTTAACCGGAGTCACCTTTGACTCAGGATGTTCTTCTATAAAGCTGAGTATACCGTTGTAGTTATCCTGATTAAACGAGCCATCATCCACTCCCGAGGGCGAGCTGACTATCGCAATATTAAGACCCTTGGCAGAACCGCCGTCTGCTCCTGCCTTCTGTCCTCCGCAGCCTGTTACGGTAAGCGCCGCAAACACAGTACATAAAACCGCCGCTATTAACCTCTTTTTCATTTCTTTTCCTCCTATAATCTGTAATGCCCCTTATCTGTCAACGTAACAGGGGCTCCATATGTATAATAATATATCATAAAATCCGCGGCGGTTAAACCATAATAGTCATATTACCTAAATCCCGCAATATGTGGTATAATGCATTTACTTGTGTCTAAGCATGTAATATGCAAAAGACATGTCAGTAAAAGTGAAAGGATAAGTTATGGAAAAGAAAGAAAGAAACTCATTTACCGGCTCACTGGGTTTTGTACTGGCTGCCGCCGCAAGCGCTGTAGGACTTGGAAACATCTGGAGATTCCCCTATCTAGCCGCAAGAGACGGCGGCGGACTGTTCCTTGTGATCTATCTGATACTGTCAGTCACCTTCGGCTTTACTCTTCTGTTAACCGAAATAGCTATAGGAAGAAAGACCAGGCAGAGTCCGCTTACGGCATACGGGGAACTGAGCAGAAAGTGGAAGCCGCTTGGGCTTGTTGCCTGTATCGTTCCGATGATGATACTGCCCTACTACTGTGTTATCGGCGGATGGGTTATAAAGTATCTCATTGCCTTCCTGACAGGCTCAGGTACTCAGGCTGCAGCGGACAGCTACTTTACGGATTTTATCACAGGTACCCAAAGTCCCATCATCATGATGATATTATTTCTTGCCCTTACAATGATCGTTGTGCTCGCGGGAGTAAATAAGGGAATCGAGAACTTTTCAAAAACAGCCATGCCTATTCTGGTAATGCTCATCGTCATAATATCGGTGTTTTCACTCACCATAAATCATCAGGACGCTGACGGAACCGTGCGTACAGGTCTTCAGGGACTGAAGATCCTGCTGGTTCCCGATCTGACCGGTGTGACTTTTTCCGGTCTGTTCACTACCATAATGGATGCAATGGGTCAGCTGTTTTACAGTCTCAGTATTGCGATGGGTATTATGATAGCCTACGGTTCTTACATGAAGGATGACAGTTCGGTAGAGAAATCCGTAGCTCAGATTGAGATATTCGATACATCAATAGCCTTTCTTGCAGGCGTTATGATCATACCTGCCGTATATGCTTTCAACGGAAGAGAGGGAATGGAAGCATCAGGTCCCGGGCTTATGTTTATTTCACTGCCCAAAGTATTTGAAGAAATGGGTTCTTTGGGAAATCTGGTCGGCTGTATGTTCTTTGCTCTGGTACTTTTTGCGGCAACCACCAGTTCCGTATCGATACTTGAAGCCATCGTAAGCAGCTTCATGGATCAGTTCGGAATGGAAAGAAAGACTGCAACGATCACCGAATGCGCAATAGCTCTCTTCTTTGCCGTAATCGTATGTCTCGGATACAACAGGCTGTATTTCGAGGTCACTCTCCCTAACGGAGCGGTAGGCCAGATACTTGACATTATGGACTACATAAGCAACAACCTGCTTATGCCGATAGTTTCAATAGGAACCTGTATACTTGTCGGGTGGGTATTAAAGCCCGACATCGTTATAGACGAGGTTACAAAGAACGGAGAACCGTTCAGGAGAAGGGGAATATTCCTGATCATGCTCAGGTGTGTCGCACCGTTACTTCTGCTGATTCTGCTGCTGATTGCACTGGGAATTCTCTAACCACCTGCTTAACAGATCTCCCGGCAGACTGCTTACGCATAAATCTTACTCATACCTTAACGCGTCTATGGGATTCATCTTTGCAGCTTTGTTTGCAGGATAATATCCGAAGAACACTCCGACCACCATCGAGAAGATCAGGGCAGCAATTATGCTGGATGCAGTGGGCGAGGCCTCATACCCGAGCGCCTTGGCTCCCGCTGCTCCGCCGGCAAGCCCAACCAGTATTCCCAGAATACCTCCCACCAGACACAGCACGATCGCTTCCATTATGAACTGAGTCCTTATGGAACCGTTGGTAGCTCCGAGAGCCTTACGTGTACCGATCTCTCTTGTCCTCTCCGAAATGGAAACAAGCATGATATTCATAACTCCTATACCGCCGACGACAAGCGATATTGCCGCAACTATCGAGATCGCCGTCGACACCGTCCCCAGCATTGTCGTCATTGATTCGACCATCTGGGCAAGCGAAAAGGTGGAGATCGTATACTGCCTGTTATTATGATAATACCTGTTCATGAAATTCTTGACCCTGAATGCAAAATCATCCGAATCAACTCCCTTTGCTGTTATTATGGTAATACTCGGAAAACCCTTTGCATGATTTTTCTTGATCGCATTTTTGATCGGGATGTAGACCGGGGTTGTGACATCCTTTGTCGCGGTCATATCAAACCCCTGTGATTCATACTTATATACTCCGACGATCGTAAACACGAAATATTTACGTCCGCCCGACATCTCTATCTCTATGTCACGTCCGATCGCTTTGCTGCTGTCACCGTCATACATATTATTTACAAAATGGTCGGATACGAGGCAGACACTCTTACCTTCCATATAAGCCTTATCACTCAGCTCATTACCGTACTGCATTTTAATATTGTTTGCCATAAAATATCCTGGGGTAACACCTGTGATCCTGACATTGGCATAATTTCTGCCTTTTTCAACCTTTGCGGTTCCCAGGACGGATTCTATCGATATTCCCTTTATCTCTTCCGGGAAGGCAGCTAACAGTTCTTCAATATATTCTTTTTTTATTAAATCGTTATCGGTCATATCTCTTGCATTGATCTTTCCCCCATAACGTTTTCCGCTTTCATCCACTTCATCCTCGGTCTCACGCTGCTGCACTCCAATCACAATATTGTTGGCACCCATATCCGACATCTCAGAGGTTATGGAATTGGTCAGTGCATTGCCGACAGTAACGATCGCAATAACAGACCCGATACCGATTATGATACCGAGCATTGTAAGCAGCGATCTCATCTTATTTGTAAGTAATGAGGAAAAAGCCAGTAAAAGATTCTCAAAGAACAGCATTCCTGCCACTTCCCTTCTTTTCGTCTATAAACAGTCCGTCCTTTAGTGTCAGTATACGTGTGCACTCGGAAGCAAGCTCCGGAGAGTGCGTTATAAGTATAATCGTCTTCCCCTGCTCCTCGTGAAGCCTGTGGAAGATATCCATGATAAGCCTTCCCGTGTGCGAGTCAAGAGCACCTGTAGGCTCATCCGCAAGGATTATCGCCGGATCGTTGGCCATGGCACGCGCTATTGCCACCCTCTGCTTCTGACCGCCCGAAAGCTCATCGGGCTGATGATGCATACGCTCAGTCATGTCAACCATTTCAAGCAGTTCCTTCGCCTTCCTTGACCTGGCCCTTCCGCTTAATCCCGCATAGAGCATAGGCAGCTCCACATTCTTAAGAGCCGATGTCCTTGCCACAAGGTTATATGTCTGGAATACGAAGCCTATCTTCTTGCATCTGATGGCTGACAGATCCTTATCCTTTGCATTAAACATATCAACCCCGTCAAGAGTATACTCACCCTCCGTAGGCCGGTCCAGAGCTCCGATCACATTCATAAGAGTCGACTTGCCCGATCCCGACTGCCCCACTATAGCCACGAACTCACCTCGTCTGACCTGCATATCCACCCCGTGAAGAACCTCAAGTTCATTGGGCTGTCCTATGAAATACCTTTTGATGATATGCTTCATATCGATCACGATATTATCATCCCCCGATACAAGATCGGGGGCTGTATTTGTAGAAATCCTTTCGGATTTCTCTGATGTCTCAAAGCCGACGGGCTCCCCCGATACAAGATCGGGGGCTGTATTGCTTATATCTTCAATTATTATTTCCTGATTTTTCTTTTTTCTTTTCATACTCTGGAATATATTATGTAAACCAATATGTCAGTATCCGCGGATCATGATAAATGATCACAGTCCCATCATTACTTCCCATGGATTATCAGCTTCCACGGTCGTCTGGACAACCACCAGCATACCTTCTCTGACATCCTTGCCGGATATCTGTGTATAATAATCATTCTCCATTCCCACTTCTACGGGTACCTCTATCTGATTATCGGTTATGATGTCTCCGTTTTCCTCAACATTACCGTAAGCCAGTCTGAAGAACTCTTTTATATTTTCAGATACTGATTTTTTCTCTGTGTCATCCCCTGTCTTACCGGAATCGCCCGTCCTGTCTTCACCGCTGTCCGTTCCGTTATCTCCGGTCTTACTCATATTGTGGATCTTACTGCTGTCCCCGTCGGAAGAATATGTTACATTTGATGAAGCCTGCGAAACTGTTCCCTTTTCCGTTGTCGGTACTGCTCCCACACCCGTTCCGGGATATCCCGCCGGCTTATCCTTATCCTCTTTTGTCCCGTCTTCTTCCAATGTATCTGTTTCTGCAGCTGTCTCTGTTGCTTCTGTTTTTCCTAATTTACCTGCTTTCTGTAAAGCTTCCTTTTCCTTCTTCTTCTCTTCCAGCCTCTTTTCTGTTGCTTCATCTATGGTATAAACCACGAACTCACCGTCTCCCTTATCCACGACGGCATCATATGGCACGGTAAGCACATCATCCTTCTCATCTATCACTATTGAAAGCCTG
Organism: Lachnospiraceae bacterium; assembly: GCA_024691125.1. GTDB lineage: Bacteria > Bacillota > Clostridia > Lachnospirales > Lachnospiraceae > UBA2868. The sequence continues at coordinate 24,801 of JAILNV010000209.1, forward strand.
GCTGTCATTCCCAGCTTAAGCCTCTTGTCTTCGGTCAGGACCTTCACCTTAACCTTATATGTTGCATTGCCTGTCTGGCCGGGTGATGCAGATGCCGAGGATGCTGCAGCTGCTGATGTTACGGCTGATGAAGCGGATGATGCTTCGGCGATTTCATCTATGACTCCTTCAAGTTCATCATCTCTTGTTGCATCGGTCTTTATTGACACCTTCTGTCCCAGCTGAATGCTCGGAATATCATATTCATCTATTTCGGTTGACACATACAGCGTGGAGCAGTCCTCAATGGTAAGCAGATTACCTCCGGCAAATGAATTATTCTCCTCCACATTAACCGCCGTAACCGTCCCGCTTATCGGAGCTGTAAACACATAGTCATCCAGCTTATCCTTATATGATTCAAGTTCACGCTGCAGCTTCTTGGTCGCATCATTTGAGGTGATCTCATTCTTCTGATAAGTCTCGGTAGCACCGGCCAGGGTATGGGAACCCTTATATACCTCATCCTCCAACGCGGTCACAGCCTTATCATATGCCAGCTGTGCCTGTTCCTGAGCCTTGAGTGCCGTGGCAACGGCATTCTCCTGAGACTCTATCAGCGGATCGTAATACTTCTTGGTGTATACACTCTGAAGCGTTACGGGATCGGCCATAACCGTCTGCGTTTCGTCAGTCCCTTCCGGGTGCCTGTCACGCTCAGCCTTAAGATCATCAAGTTTTTTCTTTTGGTCGCCGTATTCACTGCACGCCTCATTGAGATCCTTCTGCTTCTCGTTTATGGTATTCTGCAGGTCTCTGATCGACATACCCTCGGTACCATAGGAATAATAATACGTCCTTGTATTGGCAGTGTCATTGACCGCTTGGGTCGCTCTGCTCTCCGCAATATCTTCCTGCAGCTGTGAAATTGTTTTATTAATGGAATCATAGGAAAAGGTTACCAGGACATCCCCTTCCTCCACGTGGTCACCGACCTCGCAGTTAACGGATGTAATCCTGGTATCTCTGACTATTGTTGATGCAAGCGTTCTGGTCTTGGCACTCTCGACGGTTCCCGTGGCGGTTATGGACTCCACCAGATTCCTCGTCTCCACTCTCGCGACATCCTTATCCGCAACAGCAATATCCGCAAGCACCTGCTTAGCCTTATTGGATGTGTATTTGACAAATGTAACAATTATGAACCCGATCACCAGAATGATGATCAGTGCCTTGAACTTCTTAAAAAACTTCCCCACTCCCCTCATGACCTTCTTAAATACGTTCATAATCTCTCCTCCCACAGATCATACCGTTATCCGGATCACCCTACAGACCGGATACGGTTTTATTCTTCACGTATATTTCGTCATGAGCTTTCATACTGCCTGCCATAAGAACACCTTTTAACGGGCGCAAAAATAATTTTACCAAATTTCACTGGTTTTGACCACAATCAATTTAACAAAATAGCTCCGCAAAAAAGAACACCTATGTTGAACTTACACAATACACAGGTGTTCTCAGAGAATGGGCTTAATCAGTTTAGTCTCACAGTGATAGATCCTCCATCACGAATTCCGGGATCTCGTCTTCGACGAAGAAGCAGTTAACTCCATAAGGCGTATTCTTCTTATTCTTCATATACACAACCACCTCATATCTCGTATCATATGACTTTCCACCGTCCCATCTGTATGTTCCGCGGTCACATGGATGAAGCGCAGCTGCCACACGGGCAAAATCATCCATTCCGTCATCCTCATCATCCGCCACGGGCTCATAGGTGACAGTCCTGATGAACTCATCCCCTTCTTCCGCCTCAAGATAAGGTACTCCCAGCTCCTTTGCCCTGGCATCTTGCTCCTCATTATGATAGTTGGTAATGATTATCTGCGCAGCCTCCTCTTCAAGGTGGCAGTCCGCAAAATCATATTCCTTATCATGGAGATAAGAAATACAGTTCTTCATCCCGGAATATATCGTTATGCTCATACATGAGCTTCCGTAATATGTCCTGCTTAAATTCCTTCCTCCCGACAGACAGAAATCAAGATATCCCACCGGAAGCTCTTCAAGCCTTTCATTGTAATTGAAAGCCATAAGATCCTTCTTATACATATCCACTAGCTCCTTAAGCTCCTCACCCGTAAGTACCTGCGTATGAAGGCCGTCCGAATAGGTTGCATTAAGCTCATTGAAGGGAGTCTCATCTATTGCCCTGTCGGTATCTACCGACAGAAGAGGATAATAGCCCTTAACAAAATCATTTCCGGTCATTATCTTATCAAGCAGATACATGGCGTTATTATCCCTTACCGGAACATATACCGTTCTGGGGACAAGGCAGCCGTTCTTCATTCTATATATCACAGTGGCAGCCGAAAATCTTCTGTCCTCATCATACTCATACCTGTAGTCATCTATCACCTTTACAAGCTCGTCGTATTTGGCAACAGACAGTCTGTGAAGATCGCAGACATCCTGAACATCCGTAATAAACATATGTGTAAGCCCGAACTCTTCCGCAGACATATTATCGTGTTCATCATCCATCCATGTGTACAGATCTTCATACCCATTGGGAATGAATACAACCGACTCAACATTACCTGCCGCAGGAACATACCTGTCTATATTAAGCAGATCATACTTATATCCGAAGAATATGAACAGACCTGCCAGCGCACAGACAAACCACTGCCCCTTTCTCTTAAACGCCGCCTTGATATCCAGTTCAAAAATGCCCTGTATAATAACACAGGTAACTATCGAGGCAATTATACATACGAATATAATAAGTCCCATATCCGACACAGTTAATTCCCTGCTTCTGTCAAGCACTTCCGCAACGGTTATGCCTGTAAATGTTACAACAGGAATACCTATCAAAAGCTTGAGAGGAACTGCAGTGGATTTAAATGCCAGCGTCTTTCCGGCAGCCTCACTTTTCCGGTTCATATACAGTATAAAAACCAGGATAAATACGGCCAGATCAAACACTGCCAGAGCTCCGGCATACAAGGCAGGGCTTCTCCCGTATGACCTTGGATTCAGAATGTTTATCAGCAGTCCGTACGGTGACACCACTGGTATATAGAAGCTGTCAAGTATATACGAATACCTGTAGAATGCGCTCTTCAGCATGCTTATCAGAGCCCTGACCGCCGGTTCATATAAGGAGAGTACAAGGAAAGCACATCCCCCTGCAAAAGCGGTTCCCGTAAGCATCATGGCAAGCATATACAGATGATATACACCAAGGAAATACAACAGCAGCTGACAGAAGGCTATAAGCGCTTCCTCCATGGTATATACAGCGCCGTAACCGGTCGCATTAAGGATGGCGAAGCCAAGCAGCGTGCTGAAAATATACGGTCCCGAATAGATCAGCAAACCGCTTATCCAAATGGTTGAGAATCTGTTGCTCTTCTTCTGAGGGACACTACCATAGAAATCAAGCTTAATCCTGTCATTCAGATAGGAATAACCGCCGAAGGCTGCGAGCACAGCCATTATCGTGGTCATTACGATCCTGAAGCCCGATGCTCCCAGCATGGAAACGGCATACCCCCGTGCATCCCGCATCATCATCTCTTCGGCTCTGCTTCCGAAGTCTGCCACATATCTGGCTTCATCCATTGACATGATAAGCACCAGAAAGATCACTGTATTACATAGTATGAACAGGAACAGTGACACACACCACTGCCACAGCCGTCTCTTATTATTCTCAGTCAGATCAACCCATGATGAGCTTCTTAATGTCATAGCCCGCCACCTCCGTTTCACTTATGAATATCTCTTCAAGCGACAGCGGAAGCACTTCATAAAAGATCGTATTGACTTCCTTAAATGCCTTCTCTGTCTCCTCTCTCGTTCCTCTTACCGTATACACGTGCAGCGATCCGCTCTTATCATCCTTCACCACCGAGAGCCCGTTTTCTATTTTTTTCTCATCCTCTTCCGATGAAAAGACACACTGAACACGCTGTATATTAAGCTTCATATCTTCCAGATCCTTCGAAAGCAGAACGCCGCCGCGATGCAGAAGCCCCACATGATCGCAGATATCCTCAAGCTCCCTTAAATTATGGGATGCGATCACAGGCGTAAGCCCCCTCTCATCCATCTCTTTGGCGAAAATACTCTTAATACCCTGCCGCATTACGGGATCAAGACCGTCAAAGGACTCATCACATAGAAGATATTTGGTTCCGGAGCATATCCCGAGGAGCAGCGCGAGCTGCCTCTTCATACCCTTCGAATATGTATTGATCTTCCTGTCCGGATCAAGACCGAAGGTTCTCAGATATTCCGCATACTTTACTTTATCAAAGCCCGGATACTGATTCGAAAGGTATATCTGCATGTCAACCGGGTTTGCGTTATCGAAAAAGTACGGTGTATCGGACACAAAGAAAATCCTGCTTTTTGCTTTCGGATTATCATACACCTTCATGTCATCAACTCTGATCTCACCCAGATCCGGTTTAAACACGCCGGCGATCATCCTTAACAGTGTGCTTTTCCCTGCTCCGTTGGTACCGAGCAGTCCAAATACATTACCCTCTTCCACGGACACGCTTACATTGTTCACAGCCGTGATGTCATCGAATTCCTTGGTAACTCTGTTAACACTTATCATGACTGCTCACCTTCTTTCCCTTTATCTGTTCCATTATCTTTATCTCCCTGCCTGTTCTCACTCTCTGTACCCGCAGAGCTTCTTACCTCTATATGTGCTGTAAGCTCTTCCGGTCCTATACCGGCCTTGTCTGCAAGGTCACACACATCATCCAGCTTTCCAAAGATTTCCCTGCGGTATTCCTCCTTCAGCGACTCCGGATCCGAGATAAAATTACCCCTGCCCTTGACGGTGTAGATGCATCCCTGGCGCTCCAGCTCATTATATGCGCGCTGGATCGTATTGGGATTAATGGACAGCTCCATCGCAAGCGCTCTTACACTGGGCATCTTATCATCTTTATTAAGGACTCCGTTTAATATAAGCAGACGGAACTTATCTACCACCTGTTCATAGATCGGTCTTGAATCCTTGTAATCTATCAGGATCATGCCGCATTCCCCCTTTCCTTCCCATATTCTCTTTCCTGTAGTGTTTTACTGTTTTGTAATCTGTTTAACAGTCCGCCCGTTTCCGGCAAAGAAGCAATGTAAGAGATCATAGTAGTATAATGTAGGTTTTTAATCTGCTTTAGTGTTTCCTCTGCCGAAAACAGGCAAAAATTAAGTGTACTAATTCAATTAGTACACTTAATATACCTCCAAATGATCCATACGTCAAGACATTTGTAACTATTTCTAATCTGCCTGATCAGATCAGTAAATCTATTCTATATCCACCCACATGGTAGGATGAATTGCCGTATCGCTCAGCTGCACCATAATATCATTGTTATCGGCTATATACTGTTTTACTTCATCATCCTTCAGTATAAACATCTTGTCGTTTAAATCCTTGCTGACATACTCAGTCGCATATTCCGGATCCTGTTCACGTATAGTCGCACTGGATAGAATCCTGATTCTTTCAAACAGATTGAAGGTCGAATTCATAAAAGTGCTGTTAAGCTCTTCTCTCTCGGGACTGGTTTCCCACAAGAATTCTTCCTGCGGTTTATCCCCCACTTCGAAATCGCTTATACACAATACACGGCCATCCTTCTTGTCAAGGACGATCCAGCCGCTGTTTCCCTTATACTTTCCGAAATGGATGATATCTCCGACGTTGGCGTTTCTTAGTTCAGCCATCTCATCCCTGTATCTGAAAGACGGAATTACCATCGATGTAACCGTAAGCGCTGTGATAAGTCCGATCGATGCTCCGAAAACAATTATCCTGTTTCTCTTTGCCCGCGGTGTAACCTCAGCCTTAACCTTTTTCTTCTTAACAACAGGCTCGTTATCCTCTGCATCCTCATCTGCATCAAGGTTAACCATCGGCTGATCCTGCATAACACCATTATCGGAGCTGTCGGTTGTCCAGCCCTTGGAAACCTTCTTCTCCTGTGCAGGCTGTGATTCCGGCTCAGACGGCTGTTCCGATACTGCCTGCCCGTATATCTGCTCCGGCTCAGAGGTTACTGCCGCTGCTGCCGGCTTCTTTACTACCTTCTTAACGGCCTTCTTTACTAACTTCTTCTTAGGGGCAGGACTTATATCAGGTTCCGGTTCATATACAGGTTCTTCCTTATTTACAGGTCCTTCTTCATAAACCGGCTCTGATACAAATGGTACCGGCTCAGGTTCCTGTGTATATACAGATCCTGTCGGATACTCCGGTTCCGGGATCATCTCTGGTACTGCCGCTGTCGCAGGTTTCTTTACTACCTTCTTAACGGCCTTCCTTACCACCTTCTTCTTAGGGGCAGGACTTATATCAGGTTCCGGTTCATATGCAGGTTCTTCCTTATTTACAGGTCTTTCTTCATAAACCGGCTCTGATACAAATGGCACCGGCTCAGGTTCCTGTGTATATACAGGTCCTGTAGGATACTCCGGTTCCGGGATCATCTCTGGTACTGCCGCTGCTGCAGGTCTCTTCACTACCTTCTTAACGGCCTTCCTTACTACCTTCTTCTTAGGTACCGGACTTATATCAGGTTCCGGTTCATATACAGGTATCTGTACAGACTCAGGTACCGGTTCAGGCTCCGGAATATATACAGGTTCTTCCTTATATACAGACTCTGATGCAAATGGCTCAGGCTCCGGCGTATATACAGGTTCTGTCGGATACTCCGGTTCCGGGATCATCTCAGATACTGCCGCTGCTGCAGGTTTCTTCACTACCTTCTTAACGGCCTTCCTTACTACCTTCTTCTTAGGTGCAGGACTTATATCGGGTTCCGGCTCATATACAGGTTCTTCCTTATATACTGGTCCTTCTTCATACACCGGCTCTGATACCGGCTCAGGCTCAGGTTCCTGTGTATATACAGATCCTGTCGGATACTCCGGTTCCGGGATCATCTCAGGTACTGCCGCTGCCGCAGGTTTCTTTACTACCTTCTTAACGGCCTTCCTTACCACCTTCTTCTTAGGTGCAGGACTTATTTCAGGTTCCGTTTCATATACAGGCATCTGTACTGTCTCAGGTACAGATACGGGTACCGGCTCAGGCTCCGGAATATATACAGGTTCTTCCTTATATACAGGCTCTGATGCAAACGGTACCGGCTCAGGCTCAGGTTCCTGTGTATATACAGATCCTGTCGGGTACTCCGGTTCCGGGATCATCTCAGGTACTGCCGCTACCGCAGGTTTCTTTACTACCTTCTTAACAGCCTTTCTTACTACCTTCTTCTTAGGTGCAGGACTTATTTCAGGTTCCGTTTCATATACAGGCATCTGTACTGTCTCAGGTACTGCTATCGGCTCAGGTACAGCTATGGGTACCGGTTCAGGCTCCGGGATATATACAGGCTCTTCCTCATACACCGGTTCAGATACCGCAGCATTCCGAACATCCACTTCAGGAATGTAAGATTCTGAAACTACCGGCTCGGGAATCGCATTTACCGGAACAGCAGGATCCAAAAAAGAATCATCAATAAAAAGACCGGCATCCGAAATGCTGTTTGCTGCCTTATCATCAATATACTTTCTTCTGTCAGCCGTAGACATACCCATCCACTCATCCCCTGACAGTCCTGCCTCGATGAGCCGGATATTTCTGCACTTCGGACACTTTATCTGTTTACCATGTTCGGTTGCCTTGCAAAACCCCATACATTCGGGGCATACATATAATACGGAATCCACGTTAATTCCTCGCATGTTTATTAATATTCAGAATTATGTATTGTCCTGAATAGTATCATGATATCACAATTTTCCGCTTTGTAAAAGACTCTTGATTTCTTTTAATAATAACAATGTTATTTAAACCATTTCCGCATAAACGTGTTATAATCCTTCTATAAAAAAATCACCAATACGGAGCCTTATATGAACGTCCTCTTATTTCTGATAATAATTCTTGCATATATTGTATTCATCGGCATCATTAACGAGAAGTTCATACATCTTCAGTCCGATATCGCCCTTATATTTTTTTCACTGCTTATATCACTCATATTGCTGATCGTGCGATTTGCGTTCAATGCCGAACTCCTTGGCACCTTCATCGATCATCTCGGGAACTTCGGATTCGAACAGTATCTGATGGACGGTGTACTGTGTTTCATGCTTTTTGCAGGCGCGAGCAAAGTCAATATGGGTAAGTTCAAACAGAACCTGCGACCCATCTGCCTGCTTGCACTTCTGACCACTCTTATTTCATCCTTTCTTTATGGGGGGATGTTCTATATTGTGGCAAGTATTTTCGGGCTTCCCATGGATATCTGGATGTGCATACTTCTTGGCTGCGTCGTATCTCCCACAGACCCGATTGCAGCAACAGGAATACTTAATAAGATCGGACTGTCGAAGAATGTATGCTCTGTCATAGAGAACGAATCATTGTTTAATGACGGAACCGGAGTTACGCTGTTCATATTCGTCCGTTCAATAATAATCCACAGCAATGACAGTAATTTCCTTGATCTTATGCTCAGAGAGATCGTCGGTGCCGTTGCCGTCGCTTTCGCGGTTTCATGGCTTCTGTTTAAGCTTCTTAAGCTGACAAGGGATCCTGTCAGGTATATTCTGATTTCTTTACTTGATGTATCTTCGGTTTACATAATATGCGAACATTTTGGTTTCTCAGGGGTTATCGCTTCAGTGGTCTGCGGAATGTTCTTCTCCTACTCCATGGATCGGATTGAACGAAGTACCGTTGTTATAGATCCTCATAATTTCTACGGGGACTTCTGGGAAATACTCGAAACCATACTCAACGCCGTGCTTTTTGTATTGATAGGCATGCTTATACTGAACATTGAAATAAGCATTCATGCGGCAACGATAATACCATTCTCCCTTATCATACTTGTTTCATCAAGAGCGATCGGTGTATTTATAAGCAGCATCCTTACAAAGAACAATATACCTGGCAATTACAATCTAAGGGAATTCGTGACTCTTATGACCTGGTCTGCCCTTAAAGGCGGCCTGTCACTGGCTCTTGCCATAGAGACCGCCGAATACTTAAGCCGCGAAGTCTACGACATATTTATCAATGTAACCTATGTCACCATCTTCTTCACCGTACTGGTGCAGGGACTGACCGTTAAAAACGTCTATTTTGCGCTCGAAAGACATAAGGCAGAGCGGATCAAACGAGCCACGGAAGGCAAATACAATACGTAAGACATACATGCTAAATAACTGAATAAGCTAAATAGCATATATTGATTCAACTCATGAAATAAACACCCCTGAAATAACCGGGTAAAACAAGGAAAGGATCAGTCATGAAAATAATAATCGTCGGGCTCGGACAGGCCGGAACAACACTGGTAAAGACACTCGCCGGGGAACAGTATGACATAACCGTAATAGACCAGGAACGCAGACTCGTTGACAGAATAACCGACAAGTACAGCGTAAACGGAGTGACAGGAAGCGGCGCATCCAAGGAAACGCTGCTTGCAGCCGGCGCCGATTCGGCGGATGCGATCATAGCTCTCACTCATACGGATGAGGTCAATCTGTTAAGCTGTATGCAGGCTAAGGCACTCGGAACGGTGCGCAGCGCTGCGAGACTTCTTTCTCCCGATCTTGTAAGGGAATCGGAAGCTCTTAAGCAGCAGTATAGTATCGACTATATCGTACTTCCCAAATACGATATTGCCGAAGAGATCTACCGTAATATCGGAATGCCCGGTTTCATAAAGCTTGAGGGCTACTGGGGTAAGAACATACAGATAATCGACATGAACGTACTGGATAACAGTCCTCTTGCCGGAAGATCACTGGCGGATATCAAGCATTCATCAGATCTGGAAATGCTTGTGATCGCCGCTATCAGAAAAGGGAAGCTTCACATACCTGACGGAAGCTTCACCATTCAGCCCGAGGATAATATAGCAATGGTTGCTCCAAGAGAGAAGGTGGTATCCACCCTTAAAGCTTTAAACGTTATGCCGCGTCAGGTTAAGCGGATAGTTATCGTGGGAGGTGGGATCACCTGTGAATATCTCCTTGAGCTTATTAAGAAAGATCATATGGATATAACTGTTCTTGAGCAGGACGTATCAAGATGCCGTGACCTGATGCTTAAGTATCCCGATATAAGAGTCGTTTATTCCGGCGGCGAGATCCTGGACGTACTTGAGGAGGAGCGCGTATCTGCTGCCGATGCGGTCATATCCCTTACCGACAACGATGAAACGAACCTTGTAATAAGCATGTATTCATGGTCCTGCCGTATACCCTCCATCATCACGAGGGTTGACAAGCCCGAGCATGTCAAGCTCCTGCACAGAGTAAACATAGACATTACCGTTTCCGCCACCGAGCTTTCCGCGCTTAAGATGGCACGGTTCGTCCGAAGCTATGAAATGACAGATTCCCGGAACGAAATAGGCAAGTTCTATAATATAGCCGAGAATCAGGCAGAGGTTATGGATTTCACGGCAACAGATGCCTTTCCTGCGCTTAACATCTCACTAAGCAGCGATAAATTCAGATTAAAAAAGGGAATCATCATCACCTCTGTCTTAAGAAAGGGTGAACTGATAATTCCCTCTGGCAACACCTGTATTATGGAAGGAGACAGGGTTATAATCACCTCCTCCAAATCAAACCGTATACGTAACCTGCATGATATACTCAGATAGTAAGGATCTGTTCATATCCGGGTATCTCCCCGGTTTAATTCTCCCCGGGAGTCTCTTCTCTTGATGCTTTCTCCCCGGAGTCTTCTTTCCCCGGCACTTGCTCGCCGGATTCTTTATCCGCAGATTCTTGTTCCTTGGATTCTTTTTTCTCAGGTTCTTGTTCCCCGGATTCTTTATCCGCAGGTTCTTCCTCTTTGGATTCTTCCTCCTTCTCGTACTTCTTGTGGATGTTATCGATATCCTCGGTAGTTCCGCCTCCCACATCATCAGGATGACGGAAATGTCCCTCTTCCACAAGACGAAGGAATGCATCCACCACATTGGCAGACAGCTGTGTTCCCGATACCTCACGTATTATCGAAACAGCCTTATCGAAGTTCATCCTCTTACGGTACGGACGATCCGAATACATGGCATCGAAGGTATCCGCAACCGCGATTATCCTTGCAACCTCTGAAATATCATCCTCCTTAAGTCCCTTCGGATAACCCTTGCCGTCAGGCCTCTCATGATGCTCCCCGGCTCCTACAGCAAGCTCAGGCATAATGCTTATATCCTTAAGTACTTCATATCCGAGCGCCGAGTGCGATTTAATGATACTGAATTCCTTATCCGTAAGCTTACCCGGCTTGTTAAGCACCTCCGGCGGTACACCGATCTTACCTATATCATGCAGGAGAGCGATATTATAGAACTTCTCAACCGTGTCATCATCATAGCTCATCTCCCTTGCAAGCATTGCCGTATACTCAGCCACTCTGGATGAATGACCGCGTGTATATTTATCCTTCATATCTATGGTCTTCGCGAACGCTTCTATCATCTCACGAACGAAGGTCTTGTTCTCTTCATCCTTCTTCATAAGTGCATCGGTACGCTTGTTTACATACCTCTGAACAAACTTGTAAATAAGGAATGCAAGTAATCCAGCGCAAACAACGATAAACCACGGTGTTTCGTAAAATGCAGGCTCCTTATATAGCGGAACCACCAGTGTCCTGCTCTCACCTCCGGTCATCGAATCCTTAAGTTTCATGATAAACCGGTAGTTCCCACCCTTTAAGTTATTATAATCGGCAGGCTTAAGATCGGTCCTGTACACCGTTGTCTGTTCCTTGTCAACTCCCTCAAGATAATAAGTTACCTGAGGATTCATAAGGGCATAGGTAAACACATAACCGCATATGGTAAGCTTATTCATGTTAGGTGGAAGCACTATCGTTCCGTCACGTTTTGGATAGACACGTTTGCCATCAACAAGGACATAGGGAACAGCCATCTTCACATTATTAACGTTATCAAAATCAACCTCAATATTTACCTTTGCTACTCCTGTTGTACCCGCTATATAGAGGTCACCCTCTTCTGTCAAAGCACTGTATGAATTGGCTGTGGCTATGCAGGGAAGTCCGTTGTCTCTTCCGAAGAAAACCGGATTGATCTTTCCGTTTGCAATAATCTCATCCACAGGAACAACGTATATACCGTTGCTGCTTAATATCCATACCTCGCCCTTACTGTTCTCATACAGATCGAAGTTATTGGAATACGGGAATTCCTTTATGGTAGTGATCTTATGGTTTTTATCCATGTAAGCGATTGAGTTACTCGTAACTATCCAGTAAATATCCCTTACACGATCCTTCTTTATCCTCATGACGACTTCGGATGACAGTCCCTCTTCAATACCGTAACGCACCAGCTTACTGCCGTTTATCGCATAGATTCCGTCACCGTCTGTTCCTGCAAGAATATCACCGTCTTCACCCTCGGCGACCGTAAGTATCTCGGTATTGGTAAGTCCTGTAGTCTCATCATATACGTCAACCACCTTATCGTCCTTAATTACAGCCAGACCACCGGAGCAGGCAACCAGTATACGTCCGTCACTCATTTCACAAACCGTCCTTATCCTGTCTGAGGGGAGGCCATCCTTCTCTGAGAAGCGGAGCACTCTTCTTTTATCATACTGCAATAGTGCATTGTCACTGTAGGTTGATATCCAGAGACGGTCACTGTTGTCCTTTATTATCGAACGGATCCTGCACCCTTCAAGCAGCTTAATAAGATCGCTTGCGTTTTTTCCGTTCTCTCCCATCGGGATATCCGACACAACCGGGTATTTGTCAAGCAGCGCACCGTTACCGTTTGAATCGATTATCATAAGCCCTTCACTTTTTGTACCTATGAAGAGACAGTCATTATAGAAACAGGTCGTATTTACAACCGTTTCAGACAGATCAAATTTGTTAAATACATCCAGAAACCTGTTGGGAACTATCTTCATAACACCCTGCTTTGATGAGGTTATCCAGACATTTCCCTGGTAATCTATCATAAGACATTCTGCCGAACTGGTTATCGGAAGATGATCAAGATGGATAAACCGGTCTCCCTCTATTATCCCTATACCGTTATCCGCACAGACCCATACCTGATTCTCCACCTGCTCCATGAAATTAATGTATTCAAGAGGAGCAACATCGATTTTTTCACTGTCAATAAAGCCATCCCCAAGCTTGACATGGAAGATACCGGATACCTTTGTGCCTATATACACATAACCGGAGACCAGCGGATCCGGAAGAAGTGAATGGACATCCGTAATCCCCAGCTTGGAGCCATTATAAAAGCCCGTAATCCTGCCATCCTTCATAGTAAAGATATCACCGTCTGCCGTAACTCCGTATATAACGTCATCCTCTCCGCGCTTCAGTGACCGGATGTATTCATCATTGATCTGCGGTTCATCCACAAGACTTAAATTAAGATCATTATCAATCCTCGCCATACCATGTGTGGTCGCAATATAAATATTCCCGTCAGCATCCTCTGAAATCGAACGGATCGATGAAGACATAAGCCCGTCAGCTTTGGTATACATGCGCAGAGACCCCTTCTCCATAACAGCCACTCCGCTGTCGTTGGTTCCTATCCACAGACGGTCCTTACTGTCAACATACAGGCTGACCACACTTGCGATACCGGTTGTTGAATCTATTCTTTCAAAGGTGTTTCCGTCATAACGTATAAGTCCGCTGTAGCTTCCTATCCATATGAAGCCGTCGCTTGTCATGGCTATTGCGTTGGCCTCAGCTGTGGGGAGTCCGTTGGTATTGTCGTAAAGCACAGACGAATAACCGTCTTTCCTGTCCGTAAGATCAACAGAGAGCTTTGTCACTTCCGTATTTTCAGGGATCTGCTCCGAGTCTGTCACCACAGCATCCGATGCCGGCATCCTTACTGTCGCAGCATATATACTGAATGGCTCACTAATGGCAGCAGCACACAACAATGCACACAGCGTTGTACCCACGCCTGCCATGATCTTTATTTTAAGCCTGACTTGCCTTACGGCATCAAGCTTTTGCTTTATATGCATGTTTGCATTCATTTTACTTCCTCTTTTATCTGTCTACGGCTATCTCTTCCTTCGTCTCCTGTCGTTCTTGCCGCTGTAGTATTCTTCCTTCTCCATATACATAAGCTTATCAGCCTTGATCTTAACTTCTTCATAGGGTATGCTTCCATCCGGATTAAAAACATATCCCATGGAAGCACTGCGCTCCTTATGTCTGAGCATGACCCTTACGCCGTCTATCTTCTTCTTAAGCGCCGGTTCATCGCCTTCCGTATAAATGGTCACGAATTCGTCTCCGCCCATCCTGAACACGTTCTCACCGCCGAATATATAAGCAAGACAGGATGCAACATCCCTGATCATTGCATCGCCTGCTTCATGTCCCTGCATATCATTGACCATCTTAAGTCCGTTGATATCACACATAACATAGCCGTATGTAATGCCGGAATTCAGCTTCTCCTCCTTATACTTTTCAAAGGCTCTCCTGTTTCCCACACCTGTCATAAGATCATTATAACCATAGCGCTGAAGCCGTCTGTTATTATCCCTCTGCAGGAGAAGCTGACTGAAAAAATATGCAAGAAGCGATAGTGTATCGGCTGCATCCTCATACCGCATGCTGTCCCCGACATTATCCATCCCGCAGAAACCAATGACCTCACTGTTTATCTCCATGGGAGCAGCTACTGTATTTCTAATATTGTATTTTGTAAGCGTGTCCTTAAGATCCTGATGCGAATTTCTGTCAAGCTGTCCCAGCCTGCTCATTACAGCTTTACCCTTCTTCCTCATATCTTCAACCATCACATCTAACTGTCCCTTATATGGTACATTTGTGAAATCGGCCGTCTTCGGTTCAACACCCTTCGCACACCATTCATATGTATTGGAATAGGTCCCGTCATGTTGGTCTTCAAAGACAAAGGTACGTTCAGCCCTGAATTCCTCTCCGAGGAATCCGAGTATCCTGTTTATATTCTCATCGGGATCTTCTGATGAAGTGGCACATTCTATTATCCGGTTCAGCAGATCTGTATGATTCTGTCGTTCCCTGTCCCTGACCCACCATCTGCGATACTGGTATATTAACAGTATAGCCAGCAGACAAAGTCCAAGCCTCAGAGCAAGTCCATCCGCTCCCGGAAATCTTTGAGAGCTGAAAATGGCAAATACAAGGAATGACACCGTAATGAGCAGCGATATGTTATTAAACAGATCTCTTTTATTTATTTTCTTATTCATGATCCCTTTCCCCTGTCCTGAATAGTTACCATTATACTACATTTTCCTGCCCTTTTCCACGATATCATCCACTACGGGGAGCAGGAATTCATATCTCTTCGAAGTGCAAAGAACGATATCACCACTCCCGCGAGGCAGACAAGGCTTCCGGTTATCAGCATAGGCTTCATACCAAGATTATCAAGTATTATACCGCTTAACAGATTGGAAAATACGCCTCCTATCGTGATCGCGCTTGTAACATATGCCTGTCCTTTGACCTGGTCATTTTCCGTCATTGTATCACTCACGTAATAGGCAGCCGCCGGAATAAATACCGCATATGCAAAGAGCTGGAACGACTGGCTCACAAACATCCATACCATATTTGTTGCAAAGACAAGGATAAGTATCTTTATAAAAAAAGCAATGCCCGAAAATACGAGAAGTTTAGCGGGCGAAACCTTCTTAAGAACCAGTCCTATAAGTGCCATTACCGGCAGCTCAAGTATAGCCTGCAGGAAATTCGAATACCCCAGCTCCTTCTCTGCTCCTCCAAGAGACCGTATTATCTGTATCATGAAGTCATTTATCATATTGTGCGCGAAGAAGAAAAGTATTGTCGCAGCGACAAACAGCGCGAAGGCAGGATACGTACCAAAGAACAGCTTTATGTTTCCATGTGCAGCTTCTTCCTTTTTAACACCGGACGCCGCTGTGTCAGTGCCGTTCTCCTTCCCGGACCTGAAGAAATAAATGGCTATAACAGATATTATCATGATGACAGCAGTAACGGTCATAAGGAGTGTTTCACCATGCTTTTCCACCGCACTGCCCATAAAAGCAGAGGTAACGGCAAAGCCAGCGGATCCGAGTCCTCTTGCAAGGCCATAATATATGTCGCAGCCCTTCTTCTGATATTCAAAACAGAGTGCCGTCATAACAGGCTGGTATGCGAACTGGATCATATATATCATTGCAAATATCACAAAGATCGCAGCCTGAGAAACTATCGACCTGAGTACAACAGAACCGGCAAGGATGATGAGACAGGATATGAGTATGAATCTCCGGTTGGTAAGCCATCCGCCTTTATCTATGATCCCCGCGATAAACGGCTGAAACAGTGCGGAAGTAACATTGGCTGCCGCAAGAAGAATGCCTATGCTCGTATTTGAAAATCCCCGTGACAGCAGAAACACAGCCGCATAAGCATGCAATGTACAAAACGCCGCAAAGTACATTACATTCAATATGGTATATCCGGTTGTCCACACTACCTTCTTTCCCAAAATAAGTTATCCTCCTTTTACCTGTTCTCTTTCATTTTCCGTTTCATAGTATGTACATCCCGATAATTCCCCGGATGTCTATCTTCCACGTTCTGCCTCTTCCTTAAGACTCTGCTTGTCCTCATACATCGCTCTGTCCGCGCGGTCGAATATTTCGGATACAAGGCTGTCCGTCTCGGGTGTATATACCGCCATACCTGCAGCAAGAACAGGACCCGATTCATTCATTTGATTAGCCCTGACCTGACTGCGCAGCCTCTCCATAAGCTCATCCCTTATCGCATAATCACCACCGCGCAGGAAGACCACGAATTCATCTCCGCCCACTCTGAATACCGGACTGTGGTCGAATATGTCACACAGGAGCTTCGCCGATTCCCTGATATATTCATCACCTGCCACATGCCCGACGTTATCGTTTATCTGCTTTAAGTTATTCGCATCGCATACTACGATAGCGAATGTCAGATAATCCATACCGTTATCCATGTTGGCCTGTACTGATTTCTCAAGCTCTGTATATGCTGTCTTATTCTTGGTTCCGGTCAGTTCGTCACGCCTTGCCAGTTCTTTTTCGGTATTGAGCGCTTTTAACACCTGCTTTTCTTTTCTTACTTCATCATCAATATTCTCGACTCCGATGATGAAATGGGTTCCGTCACTGGAATTACGTACCGTCATCCTGTAATACTGCGATTTCCCTTCAATCGACAGGCGGTAATCGATACTGTGTCTTTTCCGGTTACCCATCTCTGAGATCATGTGATCCCTGTTCATAAATTCAGCCACCCGATCCCTGTCATTTTTATGAACGATCTTCTGAATGTTTCTTTCTGTTTCTCCATAGAAATCATCACCGGAATTTCTCGTCTCCAGCAGCCCGTAGGTATGATCCGATTCGTAACTGACATAGCTTCCGTCAGACACATCCACATAATAGATAAGGTCATAGTTGGATGCAAGGCTCTCTGCTATCCGGCCAAATGTTATATTCTTCTTCTGGCTCTCGATGCGCATGGATTCAGCCGTTATCTCATCATCTATATCCTTCTCATACAGGACGAAATGCCGCCCGTCACCAGAGCGCATCACCGTAAACCGGAAATACCTCGGTTCCCCGCCTACCATGATCCTGTATTTATATGAATATGACCTCCTGCCCTCAATATTCTTAAGCATTGTCTCTTTATAGTACAGGCTCTTAGCGAACTCCCTGTCATCAGGATGCGCATACCTTACTGCATTCTCCCTGGTCTCAGCATAGAAATCCCTCCCGATCATCGGAACATTCATTGTGTCATATTCCTTGCTTGTCGAGAATTCACTGTACTCTCCCGTTTCAATATCGATATAGTACATTGCTTCGTAATCCTCTGCCAGACTTCTCGCAATGTTATCATATATCTCCTTCTCCTTCCTCTCACCCGCTTCTACAAAAGAATGGATCACACAGGTTCCGATAAGCAGCCCCATTGCATAGAATGGAAGCAGAGGATAAAGGATCTGAAGAATCTGAAACAGCTCCATTACAAGACTGGTAAGCCCCACAGCATAGTAACGGATCCTTTCCTGCCCACTCGTTCTGCGGGCAATATACAGCATATATGTCGAAGTCACCATATACACGAATATCTGCAGTATAAACGCGATATATCTACCGCGTTCCGGGATATACTCATGATTCTCATTAAAATAAAAAATAAACGGATGAAAACGGTTGATCATAAGATACAGCATGCCGAGCGTGAACATCGCCCATACCGAATAGAGCAGCGCCTTACTGCGGAGACGTCTCTTATCCAGGTAGGCAACTATATAACGTATCCACGTCAGCATCGTAAGGAACATGAAGATGAAATAAAATATCGTATCCGAATAGATAACGGGGAACAGCGCTGGGATATCATGATTCTCATACAGGACTCCCCATGCCCCGTCCGAAATATAATAGCATACGGATGCAAGCAGGAAATGTCTGTATCGTAATGCTACCCGTTTCCCTGCCTCATCCTTGATCGTAACGATCCTGCTCTTATTAAGCGGCTCCCTGTTTATTATAAAATGCAATATAAGAGCCAATATACCTATACATGAGTAGTACATCTCTATATCTCCACAAGCCAGGAACCAGCGGAACCAGGGGACGGTTCTCCGGTTCCCTTCTTTTTTTTCGGAACCGGAGAACCGTCCCCTGGTTCCGGGAGAACCGTCCCCTGGTTCCGCAGCGCCGTCACACCGTAATGTTTACGCTGCAGCTTCCATTCTTATGTACGAATTCCAGCTTCCTGCAGGCACTGTTTATCAGTGATCGCGAAATTTCATCCGCGCCGGCAAGCGGATCCTTATCCTCCCCGGCATATGTTACAGTCATACTGACAATATCTTCATTATCATCGCCCGCTTCGTTATTGTCATTTACTTCGAAACTTACCTTCATTACCGGCCTGCCTTTAACCATTGGTATAACTGTTTTAAAGCAGAGCTCTTCAAGCAATAACTGCATCTTCATCATCAGATGCCTGCTTATCATATGGCGAACTGCAAACCGGAGGATACTGTTAATCCCTTCGTCAAACGACACCACATCCTCTGTCAATGAGATTTCCAGTGATCTGGTATTCCGTATGAACCTTCTGGTCTTATCGTTCTTTGGATCATCAAATATCTCGTCCGGACTGCCCTCTTCCAGGATCACACCCTCATCCATGAAAAACACCCTGTTCGATACATCTTTGGCAAAATTCATTTCATGAGTTACTATCAGCATTGTCAGCCCATGCTTTGCCAGATTCCTGATAACGGCAAGAACACCTCCCACCATCGCCGGATCGAGCGCCGATGTAGGCTCATCCAGAAGCAGCATTCTCGGATCCATTGCAACAGCTCTTACAATAGCCACTCTCTGCTGCTGACCGCCGGAGAGCTGTTCGGGGAAACACAGCGCCTTATCCGCCAGTCCTACCATATACAGGAGCTCCATTCCTCTTAAGGCTGCCTCTTCCCTGCTCCTTTTAAGAAGCTCGGTCTGCGCCAGCATCAGGTTCTCAATGATCGTAATATGGCCAAAAAGATCAAACGACTGGAATACCATCCCTATACGTTGTCTTAACACATTGATGTCGAAATCCTTTGACAGACAGTTCTTTCCTTCGAAGTATATCTCTCCTTCGTCCGGCTTCTCCAGCTGGTTAATAAGATGCAGAAAGGTAGTCTTTCCTGTTCCTGACGGTCCTATTAACGATATAATATCGCGATCATATACCTGACAGCTAAGATCATTTACCGGAGTCACATCTCCATAGCTCTTTTTCAGATGATCAACTTTAAGGAGCACTTTACGATCTTCCCCACGTCCCTGTTTTGCATCATTCTTTACGATCGGAATTCTTCCGGGAACAAAAGTGTTAACAACTGTTCTTACATCTTCGGGAACTGTTCTGTTGGCAGGATCTATCCTCTTCGCTGCTATCTCCAGTAATTTGGTCATAATGGTGGAAAGTGTAAAATATACAACCGCAGTGATTAGCAGCGGGAGAAATGCCTCATAAGTCTTGCCTATTATTATATCGGATGCCTTTGTAATATCCACCACGGATATATATCCCGCAATGGACGTTACCTTAAGCGTTGCTATACACTGACCGACATATACCGGGACAGTAATTATCGTTGCCTGTGGAAGCACCACCTTCACAAAAGCCTTCGAACGCGTAAATCCAAGACCTCTTGCAGCCCTTATCTGTTCAGCCGGCACAGAACATATACCGCTCCTGAACATTTCAGCGCAGTATGCCGAGAAATCCATGGTAAAAGCAATAACGGATACGGCAAAAGCAGATAATCCCATGTCCCTGAATATCACATAATACATTATCATCATCGTTACAAGTATGGGTATACCCCGGAAAAGCCGTATGTATAAAGACGCAAATGAGGCACAGAACGGATTGGCGTTCATTCTCATAAAACATATAAGTGCGCCAAGTATCGTACCCAGCACAACAGAGATTACGGTTAATCCCAAAGTTACTCCCAAACCGGAAATAAGCAGTTTGTAACGTTCCGACTGAACAAGGCTCGCATAAGCGCTTCTCTTCAATTCCGAAACAAACGTCGAGGCTCTGGATACGGGAATCTGCGTTCTTTCTGTCTTAACACATATATAAGAGGCATCTTTGTACAGCTGATCCGTAACACGGACAGATTCCTTCCTTTCGCTGTTCATCTTTACAACATCTGCCAGCAGATCATATTTCCCTGATGCCAGGCCGGTTAGCTCTGCTGTGTAAGTCACTGCTTCAACAGTAGGGATATAACCTTCATATGCGCAGAAACCATATGCCAGTTCGACAAATACTCCCGTAAGTTTACTGCCTTCATAATAGGTCATTGGCATCCACATTCCGCCCGTAGCTATCTTAAGCTCACCCTTCTCACCGGTGAAGGAATAATTGCCCATTACATCTCCGGTTCTGTCAGGATCTTCCCACTTAGCCTTAATCCTTTCATACTCACCGTTTTCAATGATCATTCTTAGATATTCATTGAATTCTTCACACAGCATTTCTCCCTTTTCCGTATTAGGGGTACCAAAGCCATACTCTATTTCCGAAAAGGGCTCCGTTATAAAGGCAAGTTCCGGATGAGATGTCTTTAATGCCTCTTTCTGAGAGACATATCCCACCCCGGCATCAGCCTTTCCACTCGAGATCGCATTATAGATATCAGATTGTGTATCAAAATAAAGTACCCGGGCTTCGCTGTATTTTTTCTGTATCTCGTAAACCCACTCAGATCCGCTCAAAACTGCGATCTTTACACCGGGATAATTAAGATCTTCAAGGGTCTTATCCGTAATAGGGTATCCGTTTTCATCCACGGCAGCCGGGATATCACTTACAGTCGTTACCTCTGTTATCCTTGTTAACAAAAGCAGAATCACTATCACTAACAGCAGCAGCCATTCATATCTCGTATTCTTTTTTGTATTATCATTCTTATTCACACTCATTTTACTCTTTCACAGGTATCGTTTGTTACAGAATACAGTTCTTAACAATCATTTTATCATATTGACAGACAATTTCAAATAAGTGACATGGCAAAAAGAACCATTCCATGGTATAATTTTACACAGGGCTGTTCATTTTTTGTTCAAAAACCGATCCCTGTATGAACAGCCGGCAAAAATACGGAGTTTTATTATGATAAGAATTTTATTTGTGTGTTACGGAAATATCTGTCGGTCACCCATGGCGGAATTTATAATGAAAGATCTGGTGGAAAAGAATGGCTGCGCGGACAGATTCCATATTGCTTCCGCCGCCACCTCGGATGAAGAGATATGGGGAGGCGTCGGGAACCCCGTTTACCCTCCCGCAAGTGACGAGCTTAAGAAGCACGGAATTACCGATGTTTCCGGAAAGCATGCCACTCAGCTTAAGAGAAGCGACTATGATAAGTACGATCTTATACTGGGTATGGAGCGAATGAATTTAAGACATATGATGAATATCCTCGGAAGCGATCCGGATGGTAAGGTCAGGCTTCTTCTTGATTACTCCGACAATCCGAGGGATATTTCCGATCCATGGTATACACGTGATTTCAGGCGGGCCTATGATGATATTTACGAAGGCTGCCTGGCACTGTATGAGGCTCTTGTATGAACTTAAGATCCCGATTCCATCTTCCTTCCGCAGGAGATGTCATACTGACCGTCATCGGTGCCATACTCTGCGGTCTCGGCTGCGGGTTTATTAATTACGCTTCCCTTGGCATGGATGCGATCGGTCTGTTCTATGACGGTATAAGAAGCATACTCGATCTGTCGCCCAATCAGATTGGTACAGCCTCCTATATCGTATGTTTTATCCTGTCTGTATTTCTCTGGTTTGCAGATCGTAAATACGTCAATATCGGCAGCATCATCTATATTATCATGTACGGAGCTTTCGCCAACATCGGGACTGTCATATGGGAGAATCTCACTCCAGGATACAGTATTTATCTTAATGCTCTTATATCCGCACTGGGGCTGCTTATTCTTTATGTCGGACTTGGAATATATATCGCCGTTGATATAGGAGTTGATGCTTTTACGGGCGTTATGCTCTGGCTCAGCAACATCACACATAAGGATATGAAATACGTCAAAATCGCTTTCGACCTGGGGCTTGCGGTTATCGGTTTTCTCCTTGGCGGAACCCTTGGGATCGTAACCCCGGTTTCGATCATTATCGGAGGTCCCTGCATTTCATTCCTGACGAGGCACATTCAGACCCTGTACTTTAAACATTTGCTAACGGATGACTCGCTTGGTCAACGTGACGGCAGTAAACCGGATACTGATGATAAGAGGTAATATCGATAATGAAAAATACAACTCTGTGCTATATACAAAAAGATCATAATTACCTTATGCTTCACCGTACCAAAAAGAAGAATGACCAGAGCCGGGGGAAATGGCTCGGGATAGGTGGTAAGTTCGAGGAAAGCGAGAGTCCTGATGAGTGCCTGCTTCGTGAAGTATATGAAGAGACCGGACTTAAGCTTACTTCATACCGGCTTCGCGGTATAGTCACCTTTGTTTCTGATATTTATGAAACGGAGTATATGTTTCTCTACACTGCCGACGGATATGAAGGAACTTTATATGCCGAAGAAGACGGCTCTCTTACACCCGTCATAGACGATATAAAGTATCCCTGTAATGAAGGCGTTCTTAAATGGGTCGACATAGATCTGGTTCCCGGGCTTGAACTGTGGGAAGGAGACCGTATCTTTCTTAAGAAGCTGACAGAAAGTAACGATTTCTTCACTTTAAAGCTTGTTTATGAAGGAGATACCCTGGTTTCGTACTCGTCCTGACGCAAAGCAGGTATCACAAAGCCGGCATAACTTACGTGACCGCATGTTCTGCGTCCCAAAAACATCTTGACTAAGTATTCTGCTTATGCTATATTGTATTGGTCGTCGAAATAACGGCAGTATGTGCGCGTAGCTCAGCTGGATAGAGCGTCTGGCTACGGACCAGAAGGTCGGGGGTTCGAATCCTCTCGCGCACGTCTGATGGTTTACGCTCGAACACTATCTCATGGATAGATCTTCGATACGTATTCATAATCACCATAGAAATAGCACCCTGACAATCAGGGTGCTATTTCTTTTACAGGACGGTGCCTGTAGTCCTGTTTCGCTTTACGCTCACTATATCGGCTATTATTGATTATATACCGAACTGTGTAGCATTACAAGGTCATTACTCCTA
>JAILNV010000220.1 GCA_024691125.1 Lachnospiraceae bacterium
TCGTTGTTGAAGTGAAGGTGAAGGCATTTACCCCTGCAGACATAGGCCAGACCGCTACATACGTAGCCATTGCAGATGACCTGATTCGCAGGGAAGGCGATGGCAAAACAATCGGTTTGATCATTTGTAAGAGCAAAAATAATGTGCTTGCCAAGTATGCGGTGGGAGCAACAAATGAACCGATCGGCATCTCGGAATATGAATTGTCTCGCTTCCTGCCTACAACGGAGGAGATTGAACAGGTTCTCAGTGACACGGGAGAGAATCAGAACAAAGAGTAATGGTGTAAATGGTGTAAGGTATGGTGTAAACAGGGATGATCTGGGTTTTTATGAGGGTTTTATAAAATCGAAATGAAGCACATCTCTGATAGGCAACTCATGGATTTACACCAAAACATACACCATTTAGTACGCGATGTATGGAAACTTATGAAAAGTTATGGGAAGGTAAAGTGCCGCGGAGGCGCATAAATGAAGGGTTTTGACAGGTTATGACAGCTTGCGGAAACCCGCCGGAAGAGCTCCCGACGATGAAGACGCTTAAGTCAGAAAGTCCGGAAAATAAGGATTTCAAGAGCGCTGAAGACAACACTAACGACCAGTTTACGACCGCTTCTGAGAAAACGGAAGAAAAGATTGACTTCTCTAACGTGGCAATTGAGCCCCTGTTCGAGGATCAGGTCGATTTTGAAACCTTCAGCAAGTCCAATTTCAGGGCTGTTAAGGTCAAGGACTGTATCGCTGTTGCGAAGAGCAAGAAGCTTCTGCAGTTCACGCTTGATGACGGCAGCGGCACAGACCGGACGATCCTCTCCGGCATTCATGAGTACTATGAACCGGAAGAACTGATTGGGAAAACCTGCGTAGCCATTACGAATCTTCCGCCCAGGAAGATGATGGGTATCGATTCCTGCGGAATGCTGATCAGCGCCGTTAACAAGCGCGGCGAGAACGAGGAACTCCATCTTCTGATGCTGGATCCGCATATTCCGGCAGGAGCAAAGATGTATTAATCGAATTACGACAAAAGAATGAAACACTCTCAAGAAGGTTGTTCATATTGGATAACCTTCTTTTTTGTGAGATGAAAGTAAGGCGAGGGGAGTATCTTTTCGGAAGATCAGGGTTGTTTCATGAATAAGAAAAAGAAACATGCGCTGGCTGCCAAAAATATCAATCCAGACTGCCTGATCGGGCGCTTTTAATCTTATAGCGGACGACATTAATAACTTTATTTTGAAATAAGGAATTATATATGCTATACTTCCACTGGAGGTGAAGCATATATGAATAATCGAAAATATAATACGGATCCTAATGTGTTATTAGAACAAGGTAAAGCTATTATGTCGTCGACAGATGAAGCTCGTTTTCATTTCAGAGTCTTTGCTGTTAATATGGTTCTTTCTGGATGCTCTGCTGCCCAGATTAGCGCCATGGCTGGAGTAAGCAAAGTTGCGGTTACTGGGTGGGTCAAAGCAGTTGACGAGCAGGGTTTTGATGCGCTTAAGTCCAAGGGGCATAAGGGGGCTTCATCAAAATTGTCAGAAGAACAGCTTAAAGAAATTGATACTGTCCTTCAATCTGATCCGAAAGAGCATGGATATAAGAACTGGGATGGTCCCAGTTTGTCTGCATTTATAAACAGCAAGTATAATATCGTTCTAAGTGTAAGACAGTGCCAGAGACTGTTTCATAATCTTGGTTTCTCTCATATCCGTCCTCAGCCATACCCTTCAAAAGGGTATGAAGATACAGAGGCGCGTAATGAGTTTAAAAAAAACGGAATGAAATAGAAAGCGACGATAACGCTGTTTTGGTTTATCAGGATGAAGTACACTTCCAAATACAGACCACGGTTACCTGTGGATGGTTTAAAAAAGGAAGTGCGCCTACAGTAAAATCATTTCCGGGACGGTTCAAGACATCCTATAGTGGATTTGTTATCCCTGATACAGGAGAATTATTCGTTTCAACACCAGATACGTTTAATTACGAGACTACAATTTCATCAATTCGCGAATTCCTTGCAGCTAAACCATTGCCGGAAGGAAAGCACTATGTTCTTGTAATGGACAATGCTCCCTGGCATAAAAAAACGTTGCGGCTTATAGAATCCGAGAAACAAATTGAATATTCTGATATATTCAATAAGGTGACTTTCCTGATGCTTCCGCCCTACTCACCAGATCTAAATCCAATAGAGCAAGTATGGAGAATTACAAGGAAGGAAAATACACATAACACGTTTTTTCCCAATCTATCAACTCTTAAGGAGACAGTGGATAAAGCATTCAAAGCTTGGGCCATCCCTAATGCCCAACTGAAGTCACTATGCAGCTTTAAGTAAACTTATCAATGTCGTTTACTATA
>JAILNV010000238.1 GCA_024691125.1 Lachnospiraceae bacterium
CTTGATGATAATGACAAGCCTTATTACATAACTCTAAAATTGGAGCCTCTGGAAGGGGACTTTTGGCGCAAGCAGTATGAGGACATAATCCCCGGCTATTACATGAATAAGATGCACTGGAACTCTGTGAAAGTGGATGGAAATGTGCCGGATGAAATCTTAATGGATCTGCTTGAAAAGGCATACAGGATCGTGTTTGGAAGTTTCAGTAAGAAAAAGCAGAAGGAGATATTAGGAGGAGGATTAAAAGATGAAGTTCTACAGATTGGATGACCAGATAGTTATAAGTGATAAGGCGCTTAGTGTAGGAACGGAGCTTATTCCGAATACAACGGATGCTGCCGGCGAGAAGCACGTGCCGGTAATATCCGTGGTTGATGATGTTGTGACCGTGAAAGTCGGCTCTGTGGAGCATCCGAGCCTGGACGCACATTATATTGAATGGATCGTACTTGTTACGGCTAACGGATTCCAGATCCATTATCTTAAACCGGGAATGAAACCGGAGGCAGTGTTTAAGGTAAACGAAGCTACTGTAGCTGCTTATGAGTACTGTAATCTGCATGGGTTGTGGAAGGCGGATGTGTAAGAAATGTAACCATTCTATTTCCTGCACAGAGTCTGCACAAAAAAGGATGGTATTACAGGTATTGAATAAGTGTAAGAATTTATGGGGACGTTTCTGATGGACCGGATAAAAATCGAATCATCAGAAACAGTCCCAAATTAAAACAGTAAACTTTCGGTTCAGATAAAAATGAAGTCTACAGACTTGTAAGATCAGATAATTATATAAGACAAAGAACCGTTCCTGTGTCTTTCGCTATTCTGATGATGTAACAAAAAGCTGATTATAAGATTCTAAAAAGGGAGATAACACTATGTTTGAAGTAAAACATGAGAAATTCAATTTGTTTGTACCCGGGCGTTTGTGCCTGTTCGGAGAACATTCCGACTGGGCGGGTATGTACAGAACGGTTAATTCGGAGATAGCAGTGGGACAGGCAGTCGTTACCGGCATAGAACAAGGGATATACGCTACTGTTGAGAAGTGTGACAGATTTATTATTGAGAGTAAGCTCCCGATATACAGTGGGGAGCGTCTTGAATGTCCGATGGATAACGCAGAGCTGTTGGAGGTAGCAAAGCGCGGCGGCTTTTTTTCTTATGTGGCCGGTGTGGCGTCTTATATAAATGACAATTATTCAGTGGGTGGTGTAAAGATAACTGTTACGAAGATGGACCTTCCCATAAAGAGCGGTCTGTCTTCCTCGGCTGCCATATGTGTATTGGTGGCAAGAGCTTTCAATCAGTTATATAACCTGCGTATGAATACCAAGGGTGAGATGCAGGCGGCCTTCAGAGGAGAGCAGAGGACTCCGTCAAGATGCGGAAGGCTGGATCAGGCATGTGCCTACGGTGTTAAGCCTGTACTTATGGAATTTGACGGTGTCGAAGTGGATTCAAAGGAGTTAAGTGTAGGTACAACCTTTAGATGGGTTATAGCCAATCTTAATGCGTCAAAGGATACGATTAAAATCCTTGCCGATCTGAACAGATGTTATCCGTTTGCTGAAGGTAAAGAGCAGCAGAGGGTACAGGAGGCTCTGGGAATTGATAACAGGGAGATTAATGAAAAAGCAGTAAAGCTTCTGAAAGAGGGAGATGCCAAAGGACTTGGCAAACTTATGGATGAGTGGCAGGCAAATTTCGATGAAAAAGTAATGCCTGCCTGTACTGAGCTTATTGCACCCGTACTGCATTCGATACTCAGAGATGAAGAGGTACGTAAGTATATTTACGGAGCCAAGGGTGTGGGTTCACAGGGAGACGGTTCAGTGCAGTTCCTTTGCAGGGACGAAGAGAGTGTCAGAGGGTTGCAGTATTACCTTAAGGAGAAGAAGGGTATGCCTTCCTTTACACTTACACTCAAGCCCGGACAGTCGGTCAGAAAGGCAGTTATTCCGCTTGCCGGATATGGCACAAGGATATTCCCGGCTACCAAGATCATGAAGAAGGGCTTCGTGCCGGTCGTTGATAAGGACGGGATGCTTAAGCCTGCCATATTTATTATGCTGGAAGAGCTGTTTGATGCGGGAATTGAAGAGGTTTGCCTCATTATAGGTGAAGATGAGCAGGAGGATTATGACAGACTGTTTGAACCTGTAAATGATGAGGTTAAGAGTAAGCTGCCTCTTGACAGGCAGGAATATGCGGACAGGATTGTAGAGATGAAACAGCATATTACCTTTGTGTATCAGAGTGAACGCAGGGGTTTTGGTCATGCTGTGTACCTGACAAGGCAGTTCGCCGGCGGAGCACCGGTACTGCTGTTGCTGGGTGATTTCATCTATGAAACCAAGGCGGCAATAAGCTGTTCAAGGCAGGTTATAGATGCATATATGGAATGTGGGAAAACACTCGTAAGTGTTGAAGAAGTACCACTCGAGAGAGTTGTTCATTACGGAATCCTATACGGACAATGGGATAACACGGATGAAACGATGATGAAAGTTGAAAACATGGTTGAGAAGCCGACGGATGATTATGCAGAAGAATACCTGGGGGTTGTCAACAATAAGAAGCAGAAGAAGTACTACGCTACTTTCGGACAATATGTTCTTACTCCTGAGGTATATGATGAACTGGCTGCAATGGTCATTACGGCGGACAATGAGGGGTTCGAAGGTGAAATAGGGCTTACCGAGGCGCTGGATATTGTGAGGTCAAAGTATGGAATGTATGCATTCAGGCCGGAGGGCATATCGTATGATCTGGGACTTCCGGAAGCATACAGGCATACTATATCACAGTATGGATTGAATTAAGGATGTTCCATGGCATAGGTCACAAACCTGTTAAGAAGTATTTGATGACCTTACCCTGCTCGAATTTAAGAAGCTTACGGACTGATCACCTGTACTCTGAGATTGTTTTTTGTATTCGTACTGTAAATATTTTTGTTTCTTATGATCGAACTTGAGGAGAGCCTCAGAATCATGCTTTTTTGGAATAAAAGGGTATGATATAATCTGATATATGCAGGCTGTATGTAAACCTGACATAAAAACAGAAAGGAGAAATGCATGAAGGCTCTTTTTATCGGTGGTACGGGAACAATAAGTATGGGCATAGTCAACAGATTGTCCGAAGATCCGTTATGGGAGGTACATCTTTTGAACAGGGGAAACAGAAAAGACAGCGTTCCCGGAAATGTGCATCAGATAGTAGCGGATATAAATAATGAGGAAGAGGTTTGCAGGAAGACAGAAGGCATGAAGTTTGATGTCGTGAGCGATTTTATTGCTTTTGATGTGAATGCCGTTGAAAGGGATTACAGACTGTTTAAGGATAAAACCAACCAGTACATCTTTATAAGCTCGGCTTCCGCATATAATAAACCGGCAGCAGGCTATGTTATTACGGAGGGTACGACTCTTGCCAATCCTTTCTGGGAATATTCCGGAAACAAGATCGCGTGTGAAGAGTACCTGTTGGATAAATACAGGAAAGAGGGATTTCCGGTAACGATAGTAAGGCCTTCACATACCTATGATGAAAGAAATATCCCGCTGGGGGTTCATGGAAATAAAGGCTTCTATCAGGTAATTAAGCGCATGCAGCAGGGGAAACCGGTTATAATCCAGGGTGATGGCTCATCGCTTTGGACGCTTACCTTTAACCGGGATTTTGCTATCGGGTTTACGGGACTTATGGGTAACCGGCATGCGATCGGTGAAGCCTTCCAGATCACGGGTGATGAAACGCTTACATGGGATCAGATATATCAGACTATAGCCGATGCGTTGGGTGTTAAGCT
>JAILNV010000281.1 GCA_024691125.1 Lachnospiraceae bacterium
AGGCCCAGTGGCTCAGTTGGTTAGAGCGCCGCCCTGTCACGGCGGAGGTCGTCGGTTCGAGTCCGATCTGGGTCGTATCCGGTACTTTTTTGTATTGGATGTAAATGTATACTCAATAACGTAAATCGCTGCCTTTATTTATAACGGGCAAACGTAAGGGTGTTCAAACATAAAACGGCATATAATTTAGGTTGTGAGTATAAAAGCATATTTATCTATGTGCTTTACAGTTAAATATTAATGTGTTATACTTCTACAGGTAGGTTACACAAACGGGGTCTTAGCTCAGCTGGGAGAGCATCTGCCTTACAAGCAGAGGGTCATAGGTTCGAGCCCTATAGGCCCCATTTTATTCCCTGAATAAATTTAAAGGGAGTATTATAAACAAACAGCCTCAGTGGCGGAACTGGCAGACGCACAGGACTTAAAATCCTGCGAGGGTTAAACTTCGTACCGGTTCGATTCCGGTCTGAGGCAGAAGACAGTATCTATTGATTAATGATAGATACTGTTTTTTTATGTCTTAATATTGTTGAATTCAATAGAGCATATTATAATATTAATCGTCACACAGATGTTGTACGAAATGAGAGTATAGCATTCCAAAACATCGAAAATGATCCTGCTGCTCCTTCTTATCGTAATGGCGGTGATCGGACCTCATATATCAGGATATTCATACTCAGATCAGGAGCTTAACCGTGCGGATATGGCACCGAGGGTACCGGGCATTGTTTCGGGTACCGAATATCTCTTTGGTACAACGGGCAAAATAAGACAAAACCGGTATGAGGAGCTGGGACTTCCGCTCGGAGGCTGCTCACTCGGAAGCCTGATCTCGGATGGATTTGAGAACTGTCTGTTGCATCCTTATAAGCTGTTTCCGTGTATGATGATACTGGTTGCACTGATGCTTGCATGTAACCTTGTGGCGGATGGTCTTAAGGCTGCCTTTGATTACGGGGCAGGGAAGGCATAGCAGCTTTACGTGACAGAACCGAAAGTTTCATATAAGATATATATTACAGGAGGGAAACAGATGGCAAAGAAAAAAACCGGAGATCTTATAAAAGATGCAAGGACCAAAGCAGGTCTGACACAGGAGGCTCTGTCTAAGAAAGTTACCGATGTGACGGCAGCTGACATAAGCAAAGCTGAAAGAGGCGAACTGCAGCTGACTCAGGCACAGCTTAAGGAAATCGCCAAAGCAACAGGTGTAACCCAGAAATCCTTACTGGATTCTGTTTCTTCATCAAATGCAAAGACATCATCGGCAAAAGCATCATCCGCAAAAACATCATCGGCAGGGAAGGCGGAAGTATCCGGAACAGGCAAAAAAACCTCATCGGGTAAGACTTCTTCAACGGATCTGAAATTAACCGAGACTGAGAAAAAGCTTATTAAACTGTACAGGGCAGCCGATGCCCAGGCGAAGAAGGAAGCAATGGCTGTTCTTGAGGAGAAGAAGTCAGATCTTGGAAATATGGTGTCGTCATTGCTTAACAATAAGGCTGTTAAGGATGTTGTATCCGGGTTATTGAAATCATAGGGGTTATGTAAAGACAATACGAAAAGGCAATAAGTACAAGCAATAAGAAAAGACAATAAGAAAAGAAACGGAAAAAAACATAAAAAATATAAATAAACGGAAAATAAACGGAAAAGGAAAAAAGAAAAGAGAGGAGTAGTATATGCAGCAGCTGGAGAAGGAATTTCATATAAGATGTGTTAAAGGTGATGTGGGAAGATATGTTATCCTGGTCGGAGACCCGGGACGATGTGAATCGGTAGCTGCATTGTTTGATGATGCGAAGCAGGTGGCATACAACAGGGAATTTAATATCTATACAGGATATCTTGATGGAGAGAAGGTAAGTGTGTGTTCAACCGGTATCGGAGGTCCGTCAACAGCCATTGCGGTAGAGGAACTGTATCATGTAGGCGCAGATACATTTATAAGATGCGGTACCTGCGGCGGTATAGATGTAAATGTGCAGTCAGGTGATGTTGTAATAGCAACGGGTGCCATAAGATATGAGCATACCTCGATGGAATATGCTCCGATAGAATATCCTGCCGTAGCGGATTATGAGATAGTTAACTGCCTTAAAGAAGCGGCAGACGAGGCCGGTAAGACAGCTCATGTCGGTGTGGTTCAGTGTAAGGACAGCTTCTACGGGCAGCATTCACCGGACAGTATGCCGGTTGCCGATGAATTGCTGAATAAATGGGAAGCATGGAAACGTCTGGGTGTAAAGGCTTCGGAGATGGAATCGGCAGCACTCTTTGTCATTGCGGATGCGAGAGGATGCAGGGCGGGATCGTGCTTTCATGTCATCTGGAATCAGGAACGTGAGAAAGCAGGTATGGATCAGAAAATGAGTGAGGATACATCCGCAGCGGTCAGGATAGCTGTAGAGGGTATGCGTAAGATAATAAAGAAGGACCGAAATCCATTGAAATATGACAAATGAAAGACAGAATGGTGATAAAAGGATACAAATACAAATATAAATATAAATATACTGAATCTGCAGTTAAGAAGATGAGAAACGGGAGAGATGGCGAGAATATCAAATATGATACTTGAAAGATCAAATATACCGTGTATAATATTGAGACAGTGTTCTGACTCTAATACAGCAGGTAATTCTCAGATCACCTCGATTTAGCTGTATTGGACCGGCTCTGCTGAAAGCGGAGGGGTGTCATTGCAGGCAGCATATAGTAAACGAAATGACTGAATTCGTTCTCTATAAAAACAATATACAACATGTACAGGAAAGGAAGAATGATATGACAATAATAGTTACAGGCGGAGCGGGATTTATAGGCAGCAATTTTGTGTTCCACATGCTGGATAAATATCCGGATTACAGGATAATATGCTTAGACTGCCTTACATATGCGGGCAATCTGTCGACTCTTGAACCGGTTATGGACAATCCCAATTTCCGTTTTGTTAAGGAAAGTATAACAGACAGGGATGCTGTGTATAAGCTCTTCGAGGAAGAGAAGCCTGATATGGTGGTTAATTTCGCGGCTGAGAGTCATGTAGACCGTTCTATCGAGAATCCGCAGGTGTTCCTTGATACGAATATAATAGGTACGTCAGTGCTTATGGACGCATGCAGAAAGTATGGTATCAAGCGTTATCATCAGGTATCAACAGACGAGGTATACGGAGATCTTCCGCTCGACCGTCCGGATCTGTTCTTTACTGAGGAAACACCGATCCACACCAGCAGCCCTTACAGTTCATCCAAGGCAGGTGCCGACCTTTTGGTTCTTGCTTACCACAGAACCTACGGTCTGCCGGTGACGATAAGCAGATGCTCAAACAACTACGGACCGTATCATTTTCCGGAGAAGCTTATTCCGCTTATGATAATCAATGCGCTTAATGATAAGCCGCTCCCTGTTTACGGCGAAGGCGTTAATGTAAGAGACTGGCTGTACGTCGAGGATCATTGCAAGGCTATCGATCTTGTTATACATAAGGGAACCGTTGGTGAAGTGTATAACATCGGCGGACATAATGAAATGAAGAATATTGACATAGTTAAGCTTATATGTAAGGAGCTTGGTAAGCCGGAGAGCCTCATTACCTATGTTACAGACCGTAAGGGACATGATATGCGCTATGCGATCGATCCCACAAAGATACATAACGAGCTTGGCTGGCTTCCCGAGACGAAGTTCGCTGACGGAATCAAGAAAACTATTCGCTGGTATCTTGATAATGAGTCATGGTGGGCACCTATCGTTTCGGGTGAGTATCAGAATTATTACGAGAAGATGTATGCTAACAGGTAAATATCATCAGACTGGCATTTGATCGCTCACTTATCATATAGCTGAGTGAGCTTCTGATAAACTGCCTCTGCAATGGCTGCGTAGGAGTTCTCCGTCAGGTGGACTCCATCGTAGCCATATTTAATGTAGGGCATAATGTCAAGATAACGATCACCATATCTCTCAGACAGTCTGCGGTTTATCCCGATATATGCGTTGGGATCCATGTCACCTCTGTTCGTTGTTCCAAGTATCAGATATTTATCAATACTGTTATTTGTGATGAAGCTGTCGGTCTGTTCGATGACACTGTCCACATTGTCGGGAGACTCACGGAAATCATTGGATCCTACCCAGAAAACATATATATACCCGGGATCCCTGATACCGTTGTACTCAGAATAGGCCCAGAGGATATCGGAGGTATTGTAACCATAGAAGCCGGCGCCCCAGACCTCCCAGCCTGATATATCGCCAAGTACACGCCAGGGAGCCTGAGGATTATTTTTGTTGAAATTATTATCACCAAGCGAACCCTGTGTCAGTGAGTCGCCGATCCATACTACACCGGAGAAATCTGTTGTTTTGTATTCATGGTTATCGGTATGGCGGGACTTGATGGCTTCGGAATCCGTACAGTCCAGATTATCCCGATCCGGATTATATGGATAAGAGTCGTCCGTACTGACGATTTCTTCACTGTCCTTCTCTGTATTATTTTCACTGTCTTCTTCCGCAATATTCTCACTGATTTCTTCTGCAGAAATGTCGGGGGTGGTCTGAATTTCGCCGGATCTAATGGCTGCTGCATATATGATGGTCAAAATTGTGGTGAAAACAGCAATTAAAACGTATACAATATTTTTCTTTGACATATTTAATTCTCTCTTTGAGCCATGGCCTGTTGATCATTGTTTAACAGAATTATAGGATTTTGTTTGCCGTAATGCAAGATTTGCATGATTATAAAAAGATTTGCAAGGTTTTGTAATAAAACTATTTATTTGAATCTAAATACATGATATACTATATCGGAGTATAGATACGAAGACTGTTGACACATAACTGTAGGGGATTGAACTAATAGTTATAGGGGATAAGGGGAAGAATGACAAGACAGGAGCAACAGCAGTATTTGGACAAAGGCTTCACCAAAGATCAGGTGGAGGAAATTAAGCTCGGCCTTGAAGAGGGGCTGGATATTGAGCCTTATGAGGATAAGGACTTTTTTGCGTTGCAAATGAAGGAAATAAGACTGGGGCTGATGAGCGAAATCCCGGTAGAGATATACGCAAGAAAGGACTTTGACTGGTTTCAGATGGAGGAGATAAGGCTGGGGCTGGAGGATAAGTTAAATGTAAGGCTCTATGCATATCCCAGGGTACCCTTCGATACTATGAGACAGCTTCGGCTGGCACTTAAAGAAGGTATTAACCTATCCAAGTATTTAAGCCTTCCGGCGGGAACGCTGAGAGAGCTTCGCAAATCTATCAAATCCGGTGTAAATATCGCTCCGTTCATTGATGAGGGCTATGACGAAGAACAGCTGGAGCAGATACGGATATGTCTTGAGAAGAAGATCAATATTAAACAGTATATAAATAATGAGCTGCGCGGCAGTTCAATAGAACAGATACGTCTGGGACTTGAAAGAGGACTTGATGTCAAGCAATATGCGAGTCTCAACTATGAATGGCGCCAGATGCGCGAGATCCGAAGGGGAATGGAGCATCAGGTGAATTATAATGCCTATTTGAATCCCCTGTATGACTGGCAGCAGATGCGAGAGATACGCATGGGCCTTGAGGATGGACTGGAGGTATCAAGATATTCAAGCCTTATGTACCCTGCTACAGATATGGCGGTTAAGAGAGCATATCTTGCGGCAGGTATCGTAGATGAAAGACCGCAGGCTGTAGGTGAAGGCAAAGCAGTCGCTTTTAATAATTTTGAGATAAAAGTCACCCCGGATCAGATGACAGCATACTTCCAGCTTACCGGAAGAAGAACGGGTGTAACACGAAGCGTTATCCGTAATGCTCTGGAGGAAAGGGGAATAGTTAAGGGTATTAATGAAGATGTAATAAATATGATCCTGACCGACAAAGCAGGAAACCAGCCCCAGGTTATAGCCCAGGGTAAGAAATCAGAACCCGGTTCAGACGGCTATTATGATTTCTTTTTCAGAACAGATCTGAAGCGTGAACCCAAGGTACTTGAAGACGGAAGCCTTGATTATAAGAATATAGAATGGTTCGAACAGGTTAAGAGGGGACAGAAGCTGGCCTATTACCATCCTGCTGAACTCGGACCTGTCGGTTATACGGTATTCGGACAGGATTTCCCGCCCATAA
This sequence comes from Lachnospiraceae bacterium, assembly GCA_024691125.1. Taxonomy (GTDB): domain Bacteria; phylum Bacillota; class Clostridia; order Lachnospirales; family Lachnospiraceae; genus UBA2868. Next base: position 6,150 of record JAILNV010000281.1, read on the forward strand.
GGGGTAAGGAACAGAGCATACTTACCGGCAAGGGCTTCTATGTGGAACAGGATAAGAGAACCTACGTGGCTAATGTGGATGGAATCGTGGATTTGAGCGGTTCTGTACTTACGGTATCTAATCTGCTTACGTTGGGTGAGGTTACCGCATATATGGGAGACACGAGATTCGACGGAAACATTCACGTAACCGGCGATGTGGGAAATGGTTGTACCATTATTGCAAAAGAGGATCTGCTGGTGGATGGATTTGTCGAGGGAGCGACATTGGAAGCCGGTGGAAATATTACCCTTCGTAAAGGCTGTAATGCACAGGGTAAGGGTCTTATTAAGGCCGGTGGGAACATAGAGGGAAGCTTCTTTGAAAATGTGCATGTTAAGGCAGGGGGAGATATCAAGGTAAGCTACATTCTTAAGAGTGAAGTGGAATGCAACGGTAAGCTGGAGACATCGGGAAGATACGGTTCATTGCTCGGTGGATATATTTATGCTGAAAAAGCAATTGTCACCAATGAGGTAGGCAATGATACCGGAGTTAAGACAATGCTTAAGGTCGGTGTCAACAATGAGACTATAAAGAAACAGATAATAATCACCAATCAGATAAAGAAGCTTAAGATGGAACTCGAGACGATGAATACGGCTTATTCGGAGCTGGAGTCATTATATCCTCCGGAGGTTCGGGCAAGCGTTGAGATGTTTGCCAAGATCGATAATGCAAGGATCGTTAAGAACGAGAGCATCAAGAAACTGGAAGATGAGCTTCAAAGTGTGAATGAAATGATCGAGCAGTCCAAGAATGCCAGGGTTACCATGAAGGGAAATGTGTATGAGGGCACAGTTGTGGAGGTTAACGGCAAGAAATGGGTTGCCACACGTCGTCAGGTGGGAGTCAGTCTGATGGATGATGAAAATGGGGTCAAGATGCTGAGTATTTAGGGGGGACACTATGGAAAAGATACTGATTGCAGATCATGAATGGGAGAATGTTAATGAGCTTGAATCCATACTGAAAGGTACCTACGAGATCGAGACGGCGTATGATATTGATTCTGTTGTTGAAATACTCGAATCACAGGGCAGGGAGATCGCGACGGTGCTGTACCGTTTTTCCATGAATAACATGGATGGCTACGGTTTCCTTCAGATACTCGATAAGATGGGACTTCTTTCAAAGATGCCGGTGCTCTTTATCAATGAAAGAGGAGCGGCTGAGCTGGAACATGGGTCAATAAAGATGGGCGTATATGATTTTGTCCATAAACCGTTCGTGGCAGAGGTAGTAACAAGAAGGGTCAGTAACCTGACTACACTGTTCGTGTTTAAACGTGGTTTGGAACAGAAGGTAGAGTCTCAGAGTGTTACAATGAACAAGCAGTTCAAGCTGCTGAAGATGCAGCAGGCTGCCCTTGCCAAGAGCAAACAGAATATAGTTGATATCCTGGCAACCGTAGTTGAGTGCCGAAGCCTGGAGAGCGGAGATCATATAAACCGCATCAAGGGCTACACTGAGATCATTGCAAACAGGATGCTTAAGGAGTACCCGGAGACAGGTCTTACGGAAGAGATGGTGAGTGTCATAGTATCGGCCTCGGCACTGCATGATATAGGCAAGATCGCCATACCCGATTCGATACTTAATAAGCCGGGTAAGCTTACCAAGGATGAGTTCGAGTTCCAGAAAAGCCATACCATAAGAGGCGCAGATATCGTAAATAATATAAGCGGTATCTGGGATGAAGATTATGCAAGAATCTGTTATGAGATATGCCGTTATCATCATGAAAGATATGACGGAAGGGGATATCCTGACGGGATCAAGGGTGATGCCATCCCGATTTCGGCTCAGTGTGAATCTGTTGCAGATGTTTATGACGCACTTGTTACCGAGAGTGTATACAGAGCTGCTTATTCAACGGAAGAGGCTTTCAATATGATCATAAGAGGTGAGGCAGGCGTATTTTCACCAAGACTTTTGGAAGCTTTCCGTAAGTCGAGGGAGGAATTCGAAGCCTTCTTTGAAAAACACAGGGGCTGAGAAATATATTTAATTTTGCAGATTTTACCACCAATGACATGAGAAGGGAATTCACAGCATGGCGGACGGATTAGAGAAGTTTATTAAATTCGGTAATGAGGATGATATTGACCAGATACTGCATGGTACCAAAGACAAAACGTCTAACCCGCGGGAGGATTTTGATGCGGATGACGGATTGGTGACGCCGGAGATCGGACCGGCTAAGAACCTTATGGGTAAGCCTGTCGTGGTTGTTATAGATGATGATTATCAGACTCTTGATATAATGAAGATATATCTTTCGAGGGATTATGAGTGCGCAGTTTTTTCAGATCCCAAGGAAGCGATATTCTATATGAATACACACCTTCCTGACATGATCTTTGTAGACTGCTATATGACGGTGATGACTACTAAGAAGATAATCTCAATAGTAAGATCATACAAGGAAATGGCTGATGTTCCCATCTATTATATGGTTTATAAGGAAGAGGAGGGGGTATTCGCCTCGAAAGACATTCCAGGTATAGAAGGCATAATAACGAGACCGATAGCCCGTGGAGATCTTCAGAAGATACTTGATAAGGAAAAACTGAGAGATTATGTATCGGCATAAAAATAAAAACCCCTGCAGTACTAGTTACGGCAGGGGTTTGCTTTTGGCTTATTAACGGGCTTTTACAGTTTATTTCCTTGGAAGATAGGGAGTGATAAGTTGTGCAACCTTGGGCATGGTCATTGACTGAAGATATACCTTGCCGGGACCGGTAAGTACAGTGTCAAACAGTCCTTCTCCGCCGAGCAGTTTGTTCTTGAGTCCTTTAACGGCTTCAACATCCATGGAAACCGTTTCGTCCATGAGCGCCATTATACATGTGTCACATACCAGTCTTTCTCCGGGTGCAAGGTCATATTCCTTGCAGTATCCGTCTATCTCAAAGAAAACCATACCAGGACCGGTGAATTTCTGCATTATGAAACCTTCACCGCCCAACAGGCCGGAACTTACTTTTTTATTGGCCTGAACAGATAACTGTACACTTGCTGTAGCACACAGAAAGGCGCTTTTTTGTGCTACTACGCTTTCGCCCAGACCTAATTCACGGGCAACAATGCTGCCAGGAAATGAAGAGGTAAATGCTATTTCTGCCTGACTCTGCGCTGTATAGTTGCTTAAGAAAAGGCTCTCGCCTGTAAACATCCTTCCAAGCGCACCGCCTGCTCCGCCGTTTCCTGAGGTCTCGGTAACAATATCACCCTTGCACCATGTTCTTCCGCCGACTTCACTTACGATCTTTTCACCGGGATCCATCTGAATGATCAGCACCGGCAGACTTCCACCTTCGATTGAATAACGCATAGTAACCTTCCTTAAAGTAAGATAATATAAAGTATGATATAAATCAGTATAACATATATTGAGCGGTTTGTGACAGGCGTATATACCGAATAAACACAAAATATAACCACTTACGCAGAGATCCTGAGGAACCGGAGAACCGTCCCCTGGGTCACATGAGGAACCGGAGAACCGTCCCCTGGGTTACGGGTCATTTAGTTTACGGTGACGGTACATTCATTCCTGATTCCGCCGGTAGTAGTATAAATCTTTGTTGTACCGGGTGAAATGCCTTTTATTGTACCGTTTGTATTAACAGTTGCTATATTGGGATTGGCAGATTCCCATATGATATCTATCTTTTTGAGTTTCGTATTTTTTAAGCTGACTGTGACGGTTTTGTCCTTTTTGACAGTCAGTGCATTCTTGCTTATGAGTGGAGCATCAACGTGTATCTTGCAGTTGTATTTCTGCCCGTCGATAATGGCTGTCAGGGTTGTGTCACCACAGTTGCGGGCACGTACGATCACTTTTCCTGTAGGCTTTCCGTTCTTATCTAGCTGCTGTACGGCAGATGCTATATTTGTATTTGCCACAGACCACTGAGGTATGCAGCCCTTTACAACGTTTTTCATGGATAAAGTGAGGCTGCCGCCTGTCTGAAGCTTGTATTCATTCTTTGCAAATGAAGGCTTCTTTACACTGACGGATGCGGTTACCTTTAGGGTTCCTTTTTTGCCCTTTTCGCCGAAATAAGCTGATATTTGCGCCGATCCTGCATTATGAGCCTTCAGTATTCCCTTTTTGCTGTCAATCACTTCCACTACAGTTGGTTTGGAGCTTTCCCAATAAGTTGCTCCTAATGTTTTAGTATCCGATGTTGTAAAGTAATCGGGTGCGTTTATTGTCTGTCCGTCATATGTCATTGTCCGGGTGAATTTGAGCTTGGGCTTATTCAGAACTTTGACAGTACAGGTTGCCACATTCGCATATTTGTTTTTTCCTATAGATACCTGAGCGGTGATTCTTACGGTTCCTGCATTAGAGCCTTTAAGCATCGTCTTTGATACGGAGGCAATCTTTTTGTTATCAACGATATAGCGTGAAATAGTTCCGCCTACTTTAGAGAAGCATACCTCCTTAAGATCAATCTTCTGTCCGGCCACGATAGTAGTATCAGTGCCTGCTATAACGTTCTGCTGTGTCGGGTAGGCCAGGGAAGTAGGGGACATGGGGTATTGCCTGTTGAATTCCGCGCCTGCATAATTAAGTCCTGAATTGGAAATAGTATCACGGACGTGACTATTATCAAAAGTTGTATTATTCAAGTAATACTTATATGCAGCGGGAGTCTTGCCTGCATCCCATGTTGAGTCAAGGTTATAGTATTTTCCGTTGATCCGTACGATGTTCCATGCATGCGCTGATCCGTTTCCCTTGCCGCTTATTACTCTTGAATCAACACCTGCTTCAAGTGCCATACGGTAGAACAGTACAGAATATCCCTGGCATACAGATGTTCCCTTGCACAGTGCGGCATATGCAGTATATTTAAGCTTATAGCTATTGTCTTTTAAATTAGCATTATCGTATTTTACTTTGTCTGTTATGTATGTATAGATCTTCGCGGACTTCCACTCATCTGTGCAGCCGTTCAGGTCCAAGGATTCTAATACTTTGGATACTTTGGTGCTGAGCTCGGCTTCCTGCGCTAAAGTAGTATAATAATAAGGTGTGTATATCAGTTGGTAGGTGCTTGATGATCCACCGGTACCGCCATACTGATAGCTTATGAAATCTCCCTCTGTTCCTGTTCCTGTATGAACCTTGGCCCGGTTAAGGACCGAATTCCAAAGAGAAGAGGTATCACTATATGCTGAAGAGGGTATGTTGATATTTATGATTATTTCACTTTCATGCTTTTTCATGCAGCTGCGAAGGAAGTCGCCCGCAGCGGATATGGAGGTATAGGTCGTGGGTGAAGTTACTGTACCTTCTGCTTCGATTTCCGGTCTGTCCTGCGCACGACGCGCTTCTACTTCAGAGGGAAGGGGTATTTCCGATTCATCCACTACGTCTGCATATAGCGGATTGACTGCTTTTATCTCTATAGGCTGCTCGGAATCTTCTTCTGCGTTAACAGCCGCAGAAGTGTCGGCAGTTTCGGAGGTCTGTTCTGTGGGTGTAAGATCTCCGTCAGGGGAAGTATTTATTTCTTCATTTATTTCATTGATGCCATCGGCTTGTGCAGGTTCATCCGATAAGAGCAATTCTTCTGATATATTATTTTCATCAGATAACAGGAGTTCCGGAGAATTATCATCTGAAGTATCGATCCCTTCGGACAGAAGAAGCGCGCTGCTTTCCGGATTGTCCGGTTGCAGAGTTTCTGATGAGATGTTTGTTTCAACTGCAGGCGCATCTCCCGGATCAAATGCTGAGACCGGAACAGATGATGTAAGGCTTATTAATACAGCCATGAATATTGATAATATTGCAGCGCTTTTTCTTTTACTTCTGTGAATGAATCCGTTCATGCAGTACCTCCTTGCCTAATGTATAATATAAGGGAAAAAGTTCGACAAAACCCAATTGTCACATTTGTATAATTATACAACAAATAATGCGGGTTATCAACCATATTCATAGATATGATATTTTTAAAGGATGAATTCAGATGAGCTCTCTTTGCCTGATTATACGTTTTGGATCTTAAGTATGACAGTGTTTTGTCTATCTGATCGTTTTTTGTATCTATCCGGTAATTCAATACCAAACCGACATAAAAAACGACCGAATAGACATAAGCTATATACATATAAAGAGATTCGTGACAAAATCTTAAACAAGACGTTACAGTTTTTTACAATGGCACGAGTCAGAAAGAACCGTCCCCATTGATTCACCGTCAGGGGTCAGGGGAGTAGATCGGAGGTAAAAAGGATGAAAAGAAAGATAATACAGATAATAACAGTCTTAGCAGTCTCTTCGGTATTTTTATTTGGCTGTACAGTCAATATAAACTTAAATAGTGAGGATGTAAAAGATGATAAGACTTCAGGTGAATCTGCCGATGCGAAAGATTTGGATGTTTCGGCAGCGTTTGTGGACACGACAGATATAAGGATAGGTACTACGGGTTATATCATTACAGTTCCTTCTGATTATTTTGAATCGGATGTTACACAGGAGGAGCGACGGGATGACATGATAGCTTACTATAAGAGCAACGAGCATCTTATGGATTTCGATGTTTATCAGTTTGACAGAGATGGTAAATCGCTTAAGGACTACACGGCCGTGGAAGCAAAAGAGTATGGAGCGGAAGACTTTGAGACTGTTAAGATAAATGACACTGATCTGACTCTTTATTATTCCGAGGAAAAATACGATGACAGATCATACAGAGTTGCTAACTATATATTTGAGGCAGGGGATGATTTTGGTGAATTATCATTCTGGCTTGATGGAGACGATGCGGAGGCTTTGACAGAAGGGATAATATCGTCTTTAAGATGTGATGGTGAATTCTTTATCTATGATATGGTCGGAGAAATAGTGGATAAACTTCCGGAAGATGAATACTACAACCATTATAATGTTAAGGGTGATAATGATGAGATATATATCTGCAATTATAACGGAGAGGATGAACTTGAAGCAGGAACAAGGGTAAATATGTTCCGTGTTGAAGATGGCTGGACGATAGAGGTTGCTGAGGCAGATGATGCAGTAATTACAGATGAAAATGGCGTTATGGTCGCAGATATGGAAATTGTGATAAACACTCCCGAGACCTGTTACTTTGACTTTACTCTTAAGAATCCGGCCGGGACTGATGTGACCTTCGACCAGACGAAGATAACTCTTGAAAACTATGACGGCACGGAACTTAAACCATTTGCTGATGATAATGAACCGTTGGATGCCTCTGCTTACGTGAACAGATTTTCATATACGATGGATAAAGGAAATATTAAGAACGGGGATGAGGTGTCCGTATATTATGATGGAAAATATATAACAAGTATCATTGTAGGGGGCGGTCCCGGAACACCGCTTAAAATGGGCGTTTCGGAACAATTTAGGAACAGGGGATGAGAGAATCGAAGACGAGATTCACCTCTTGGAGATCAGTAAGTAAGGCAACCCAGTTTGAATGCCGTTTGAATGCTTTTTTGTATCAAAATTAATAACAGAAAGGACTTAAGATAGCAACTTGCTATAAGTGAAAATTCATACATAGTGTTTGCTTTGAACAGTTATTTCATTAGTGGAATAGCTGTTTTTTTTGCGCTAAAAATCAGACAAGGGAGGTGGATTTATGAAGCCGGAGATCAGATATAGAAGGAGCGATATCCGGTATTGTCATTATTGTGAGTATTGGGATGCGAACGTGTATACGCTGGACCATCTTGGCAGGAGGCGGCTGATACACAGAGGGACAGGATGTGCTTTTGGAACGGAAAACTGTCCGTTTTCAGATGAACCTGCAGAATTCCCGCCAATTGAGCCTAAGTATGAGACCTGCAGAGACTGTCCGTATGGTGTGGGTAAAGCCTGCATTGGTTGGTGTACGAGAAAGGCGCTCGGGCAGATTAAGGAGGATCCGGATGGCATTTGAGTATTTCTACGGCAGGGAAGCCGACAAATTCATGTTCATACGCATTCCCAAGCTAATGTTTGAACTGGAAGGGATTAAGGATATTCCGGTTGAGTCAAAGGTCATGTATGGGCTATTGCTCGACAGAGTGGGATTATCGGCAGAAAACGGATGGCATGATGATAAGGGCAGGGTATATATCATTTACAGAATAGAGGATGCGGCAAGGACATTGGGGTGCTCGCCAAGAAAAGCCCAGGAAATTATAAGGATTCTTGAAGAAAAAGGACTTATTGAGAAAAAGAGACAGGGTATGGGAAGGCCTAATCTTATTTATGTAAAAAATTTCCTGACAGAACAGCATGATTTGCCGTTCAAGAACAGCAGAACCTGCCACTCAGGATGTGTGGATTCTGCCGTTCAAGACCGGCAGGATATGCCGGCAAATAATACTAATAAGAGTAATACTGAGATAAGTAATACTGATAATAATCCTATCAGGTTAGATATGCAGGATTCGGAGATGGAGGAGAGAGAGCTCTATAAGGAAATCGTAAAGGACAATATTCATTATGATGACCTTGTAAGTGAACATCCTTTACAGAGGGATATCTCAGACCAGATTATAGACCTAATGGTTGATGTCATGTGCTCCACTGAATCAAGAATCAGGATAGGCGGTGATGAAAAACCGCGTCAGATAGTTAAGAGCGTGTTCAGCAAGCTCGGTCAGGAACATATAGAGTATGTACTTGACTGTCTTAAGAAGAATGATAAGGAGATACGCAACGTAAGGCAGTATCTCATATCATCGTTATACAATGCGCCAATGACAATGGCAGCATATAAGGTGGCACAAAACAGCCGTCGGCAAAATAATTATGAATACGGAGGGTGGACATGAACAAAACAGTAGTGATCGCAGTAGTTAACCAGAAGGGAGGAACGGCCAAGACAACAACATGTGAGAACCTTGGCATAGGGCTTGCAAAAGAAGGAAAGCGTGTCATGCTCATTGACACGGATCCCCAGGGATCACTGACCATAAGCCTTGGTTATCCAAGACCTGATGAGATCGATGTAACCTTGTCTGATATCTATGCAAAGGTGATACAGGATGCTGAGATATCTCCGGATGATGGAATCATAAGACATGTGGAAGGTGTTGACCTTATACCGGCCAATATAGGACTTGCTGCTATCGAGGTATCGCTTGTAGGTGTTATGAACAGGGAGAGTGTTCTAAAACAGTATATTGAGGGCGTAAAAGACAGATATGACTATATCCTTATCGACTGTCCTCCCTCTCTTGGGATGCTTACAATAAACGC
>JAILNV010000290.1 GCA_024691125.1 Lachnospiraceae bacterium
TAATAAATATAAAGATCAGGATATATACTAATAAAGGATAAGGAGAGAAAAAATGAGCAGAAAAAGGTTGGTTACACTGGTTATTGTTATGTTGGTATCTTTTTCGATGTTTATATCTAATCTTACCGGACTTGTTAAGACGGTAAGGGCAGAGAACATGGATGGTATGCAAGATCAGTTTTCGGATGAAAATCCGGAGGATTATGAAGGAATGCCACAGGGGGATGGTTATGTTGAAGACTCTTCGCAGGGAGAAAATACGGGTCAAAATGAGTCTTTTTCCGGAGAGGAAGAATTTCTCCGCAGGATAGAGGAGGCGGAGGCAGAAGCCAAAAGACAGAAAGAGGAAGAGGAACGACTGGCAAGGTTGGCCGAAGAAGAACGTCTCGCAAAGGAGGCAGAAGAGCAGGCACGGCTTGCCAAGGAAGCAGAGCTTGCAAAGCAGGCAGAGGAAGCTAAGAGAATAGCCGAAGAAGAACAAAGAAAGCGGGATGAAGAAGAGGCTGTAAGACAGGCGGAGGCTGCAAGGATGCAGAAGGCTCTTGAAGAAGAGGCTAAGAAGGCAGAAGAGGAAGCCCAAAAGAAGGAGCAGGAGGCTGCGGCAGCAGAGGCTAAACGTCTGGCCGAAGAAGAATTAAAAAAAGCAATGGAAGAAGCGGAAAAAGCAAAAAAGGCAGCCGAAGAAGCGAAGGAAGCGGAAGGTGAGTATTCTTATGCTTTAAGGACCATGGTAGATGGTGGCGCTATATCCAATGTTGTAATGGATACAAATGTTGGTGAGGGTGACTCCCTGATTTTTTCTGTTGTAAATACAGGAATGAGAGATGTTGATCTTGTATATGGTATAAGTAATGCCACAGCGGATGTATTTTCACTGTCTATCGTAGAGGGTTCCACTGTATTAACAACAACCGGTATGTCCAAATTTCAGATAGCACTTCGTTCAAGCGCTCCTGTAGGAACTTATAAAGCAACCATATACCTTAAGGATAAGCAGGATGACACGAATAAGTACGCTCATTATATAAATATAACAGGTATCGTAAATGCTTCCGCAAAGGTTTCCAAGGTTACGGTATTTCCCAATAATATAAAACTGGCACAGGGAAGTGAATGTGATTTTTATGCGGAGGTTCAAAGCAGCGGCGGTGAAGTTTCCCAGGATGTTAATTACAGTGTTACCGGCGCAAGATCGGAGGGAACATATATAACCGAATACGGTATGCTTGTTATTGACAGGCAGGAAACGGCAAATAGTCTTACGGTCGTGGCTACTTCTGTATATGATAAGAATTACAGCGGGACAGCAAATGTAATAATACAGAAAAACAGTTTCAACGTTAATGCTGTGGCTGATCCTCAAAAGGGTGGTATAGTAACCGGGGCAGGAGCAGTGGAACAGGGAGGCTCCGTTACACTTACTGCCGTACCGAATAAGAATTATGTTTTTGCCGGATGGGTGAGAGACGGTGTAGTTGTATCAACGGCTGTAAACTATAAAGTGACCGATGTAAATTACAACATGAATATTACCGCAAAATTCAAACAGAATTATGTTACGATAACAGCAATGCCGGAAAATGACCAGGCCGGAAGTGTTGTCGGAGGCGGCAATTTTATATATGGAGGTAAAACCATACTTTCTGCAGTAGCAAATAAGGGATATGTATTTGTGGGATGGAAAGAAGGGGATGTAATAATAAGTAATTCTCCTTCGCTTGAAATTGCAAATCTTACTTATAACAGAAAGATCATAGCTATATTCTCCAGGACCAATTATACGGTAACACTTTCCTGTTCACCGTTCCAGGGCGGTTCCGTATCCGGAGGCGGCACTTTCAAGGTTGGTGAGAGTGCGGTCATTTCGGCGAAACCGGCAACAGGATTTCTTTTTCAGGGATGGACGGTAAATAATCAGATAGTAAGCCGTGAACTTACTTACAAAATAGATAAGGTAGTTAATGATTATAGTCTGACGGCTGTATTTATTCCCGAAGGAGTGGTTGTCCATAAAATGACGGCGGGAGTTGCCACCACAGGGGGAACCATAAGCCCCAGCGGTGTGGTTTCGGTAGCCAGAGGTTCAAGTATAACTTATACCATAACTCCTAAATCAGGATTTGCAATACTTGCCGTAGCGGTTGATAATGTACAGGTGGGTCCTGTCCCGACGTATACTTTCAGTGATATTAAGAGTGATCACGCCATTGCAGCGGCCTTTGTTCAGACGGATGCGGGGGTTTCCAAGGCTCAGGCAGCCGCGGCTGCAAAAAAAGCCGAATCCGCCGGGGAAGGAAAGTCTTCAAATAATGATAAGACATCACAGGTGATTTCCGAAAGCGAAGCGATACAGATAAGAAAGGTTCAAAAGATATACGAAAATGATAAAACGGTATCGGAGAATTATGTAGTAGATCTGGATGCTGCTACTTCGGGAACGGCAGGAAGCGAATATGTGGCGGAAATGGACCTTACCGGTATAGATATACCGACAGATGAGGAACTGGGTATCGTAGAAGAAAATACCGATTCTTCAGAGGTACTTAGGAGACTTGATATGAATATGGATGAAGTCCGGCAAATGGTTAACGGTGGATACAGGGAATCTGTTATTGATGCTGCCTTTTATGGGGGTTCCCTGGATGTATACGTAAATAATGAATATGCACCGCCTGCTCCGATCGCAGATTATCATATGCTCAGCAGGGAAGAACTTGAGAATCTTTATGATGAAGATATTTATCCTTCCGTTCCGAATAGCTATGATGTTGTTGAGGATATAATGTCTACAGGGGAAGTTCTTGAACTGGCAGAAGGCGCATACGGTAATGTTACAATATCGCTGACAAATACGGATAAGACCATAGATGAGGCAAGTAAGAAGAAGATCAATACAGCTATCGGTCAGAAGCCTCTTACATATTTTGATCTTACTGTTGTGAAAATGATATCGGGTGCTTCGACGAATATTACGGAGCTTGGAGTTCCTATGCAGGTGATTGTTGAGATCCCACAGGAAATATATAAGAGTGGCAAAACTTATTCCATATTGAGACTTCATGACGGAGAATTATCCGTGCTTCCGGATCTTGATGACGATCCGAAGACGATAACCTTCAAAACCGATCGATTCTCGTCTTATGCGATATCGGAACAGAAGGCAACACCTAAAGAAATGGTGATCAATTTCGCAATTGGGGCACTTATAACACTTGTAATTGCATTAACCTGTTTCATAATCATAATGTATCATCATATTTATGTGATGAGAAACAGAAGGAAGAATAGAAGGCCCACCAATAATTAATATATATTTTAAGAAAATTATGATATAATGGTCTGCGTGAGAATAAGAATGTGGTGAATTCGGATAAGGAGGAGATTATGGCTGGGTTTGTGGAACGAAAGAGATGGCTGTTTTTTGCATTGCCGTTTACCTTTACCAAGTATACGGTTACGGAGGAGAAGCTTGTCGTTAATTCCGGAATATTCAGAACGCAGGAGAATACCTGTTATTTATATAAGATAATTGATATTAAGCTTGAGAAATCACTTATGGAGCGTATATTCGGTATGGGAACCATAATATGTTATACCGGTGATGTTACGGATAAGGTGATAAAGCTTATTCACATCAAGCATTGTAAAGAGGTAAATGATTTCCTGCTTGATCAGTCCGAGGAAATGCGTCGAAAGAGACGTACTCTTAATACTCAGAGTCTGACTCAGAATATGGATGGTATTGATGAAGAGGATATTGATGGCTAGGCCGGAGGAACAATTAAATAATACGGAAATAAGGCTGGGACTTGAGAGGATGCAAAGATTGATGCATCTTCTCGGGGATCCCCAGGATAAGCTTAGATTCATTCACGTTGCAGGTACGAATGGTAAAGGTTCTACCTGCAGCTTTATTTCTGCCATGCTTACCGCAAACGGTTACAGAACGGGAATGTATACATCTCCCGCAGTGGAAGATGTACGGGAACAGTATGTAATAGACGGAGATTGGATATCCTCCGAAGAATACGCGGATCTGGCGGCAAGGGTATGCGCTGCTTCTGTTGGTATCGTATCGGAAATTATATCTGAAGAAGGCTGCCCGGTGCAGGAAATTTCCGATACTGATATGATGCCTACGGCCTTTGAATATGAGACTGCAATGGCCTTTTTATACTTCTGTGAAAAGGGCTGCGATTATGTTGTGCTGGAAACGGGACTTGGCGGAGAAGGGGATGCGACCAATATAATCAAATCCGCTCAGGCAGTGGTTTTAACTTCAATAAGTGAAGATCATTTAGGATTGATCGGTAACAATATAGAAGAAGTAGCCGGGACTAAGGCGGGAATAATAAAGCCGGGTGTACCGGTTGCTTTAATGGATAATGTTGAGCCGGTAATGGAAATCGTAAGAGAAAAGGCGGCTGTTAACGGGTCTGAATTGAGAATAATGTATAAAAGGGATGTTATCATTAACGGCGATGAAGATGGTGTTTACTTTGATTATAAGGGTGTAAAAGCGGTACGACTTAATACCTATGCCAAATATCAGGCATATAATGCTGCACTGGCACTGCTTGTACTAAGGCTTATAAAAGAAAGGGATGAAACCTTTGTATTTGAGGAGGGAGTCTCTCTTGCGACATTGGGAAAGGTGTTGATGCCCTATCGTTTTCAGAAGCTTTATGATGATCCGGTTATTATTGCGGACGGTGCCCATAATCCTGACGCGGCATACCGGTTAAGAGAAACAATAGTGACCGTACTTGACGGATATAGACTTATATATATCTTCGGTATGTTTAAAGACAAGGATTACCGGAAAGTAATAAGAATAATGGCTCCTATGGCTGATATGATATATACGGTTCAGACGCCGGATTCAAAAAGAGCTTTGCCAAAGGAAGAACTAAGGAAGGCAGTTCTGGAAGAAGTTAATGAGATGAAAGAAGAAAATGTCATAGATGCGGATCTTGAGACGGCGGTAAAACAAAGTATTAAAGTGGCCGAAACGATAAATGCTTCCGGTTTAAGGGCTGCCATCATAGTATTTGGTTCCCTTTCTTATCTTAAGTATATAAAAGATTATCTCACAGATGATTAAATTGGTTTGAGTATTTACGGATATATGTTATAATATTTTGTTGTGTTGCGATATATGCAAATACCTTTCTGACAGGTATTTGTTTTATAATGTTT
>JAILNV010000007.1 GCA_024691125.1 Lachnospiraceae bacterium
TAGAAGTACGAAGTACTTTTTTCATTATATTGATCATAAGGGAGAATATATGATTACTGCAAAGAAAGTTTTCGGAATATCGGGATTTTCAAACAGCGGAAAGACGACTCTGATAGAGAAGATCATTCCATTGCTTAAGGAGCATGGTCTTAAGGTGGCTGTGATCAAGCATGACGGGCATGACTTTGAAATGGATCGTGAAGGCAAGGATACCTACAGGTTCACTGCGGCAGGAGCGGATTCGGTCATGATAAGCTCAGCTTCAAGGTATGCAAGGCTTGATGAGTCGGGACGTTCTCTTGAGAAAATGCTTGATGACGCGAAAGATGCGGATGTTGTGCTTGCCGAAGGATATAAATATGCGGATATGAGAAAGATAGGTATCGCAGTTTCGTGGCTTGACTACAGGCTTCCCTGCAATGTGGAAGACTACGAGGCCGTTGCCGTGGATGATAAGATGAATTTCATCAGATCGCTTGATGAGAATTCGGCAGACAGAGTTAACGGCCTGTCGGTGTTTGATATCAATAATCCCAGATCAGTTGCGGATTATATTATAAATACATCGTTTATTAATGCAGAACAGGACAGGGATACAGAAAAGGAGCCCGATTTTACACATTTTGACAGCGAGGGCAATGCGAGGATGGTGGATGTCTCTGATAAGGATGTTACTCACAGGAAGGCACGTGCCCGTGCGAGGGTCCTGGTTAACAGGAGTACCTTTGAGCTTATTAAAAGCGGCGGGATCAAGAAGGGTGACGTACTGACTGTTGCTCAGATCGCGGGAATAATGGGAGCTAAACGCACACCTGATCTTATTCCCATGTGTCATCCGATAATAACGGATGGGACAGAGTTAAGATTATCTCTTAATGAAGAATCCCTCAGTGTGGATATAGAATCCTCTGTAAGCTGTACCGGAAGGACGGGAGTAGAAATGGAGGCGATCTGTGCATGCACCGTGGCAGCCATGACGGTCTATGATATGTGCAAGGCAGTGCAGAGGGATATCGTTCTGACGGATATAAGACTGTTAAGTAAATCCGGAGGGATACACGGAGATTATGAGTTATGATACGGATAAATATAAAATAGCGGTCGCAGTGTTTGCCGGAGGAAGATCCGTCAGGATGGGAATTCCCAAGGAGAGCATTGTCATCGAGGGTGATGGAAGAACCTTTCTTGAGAGGATATGCGATGAAGCCAATGCCTGTGAACAGACGTTGATATCCGGGAAATATCTTTCCGTAAGACGCGGGCAGCGAACAGATACAGACGGTTTTACCGCAGTCGAGGATGAGTATGATGACATAGGTCCTCTTGGGGGACTTATTCCTGTACTGGCATGCGCGAAAGAAGACGGAATGGATGCAGTGCTTATTGTTGCTGTCGACATGGTAAAATATGACCGGCATGAAATTGAGGAAATATGCCGGGCGTATGCCGGAGAGGATATTCTGATCCCGAGAACAGCTGACGGAAGGGTTCATCCTCTGGCCGGTATCTATTCAGTCAGGCTCCTGGAAAGCGCGCGCCGGCTTGCCGATGAAGGTAATTACAGGATGAGTGCTCTTCAGACTGACGATATACATATCAAATATTATGATACGGCATCGGATGATGCGTACCTGAATGTCAACAGGCCTGAGGATCTGTCCACCATCAAGCAAGCTTGTGGTGTTGACAGGCTTTTGACCCTTTGATCATTTACATTTTATTAAAACAGGCGTATATATTTATGTAAGGGATAAAAGTTAATAAACGGTAAAGAGGCAACAGTAAGCCGTGAAAAGAAGATTTAGAAGATAATGGAGGGTAAATAATGAAGAAAAGACAATTAATTGCCGGGGCTGTAACTGTTTCGGCTGCAGTTATGCTCTCGGCCTGCGGTAAGGACATCACGATCAATATTAATGATAACGGTAATGTTATCGGTTCACTTATCTCGGGGAACGGAATTGAAGATTTGGTTTCGGGAAATGATGCGGATGAGACTGAACCTGCCGAAGAGGTATACAGCAGTACCGAAGGCTGGTCAGTGACTTACGATCCTGCTTTGTTTGCCGTTAACGAGGGCGAGGACGGAGACGTTACTTCTTTCGTTTATCAGGGTGAATCGGCCGGGACCAATATGGTTACCATATCTTATATTAAGGATAAGCAGCCGGAGGAGGCTATGTCCGAGCTTACAGACAGCTGGGGAGATCCCGAAGCGATAGAGAGAAGCGAAAGCTATTTCCCCGGAACGAATGATAAGTGGGGATATTGGAGATGTCTTCCCGCAGGAGAAGAGGGCTCGGGACTTACGGAACGGGTTTTCGCAGGTGAGTATAACGACGGTGTCCTGATGTTTGAATTTACAGAGCACAGAGGAAGTGATACATCGGCTCCCGATCCTGCTGCCACAGCGCTTCAGGCTTTGGTTGATTCGATAACCTTCGAGGATTTCGGTCCTCAGAATATGTATGACTATATTCCCGGTGTTTACGTGAGAACCTTTAATGAGGA
Source organism: Lachnospiraceae bacterium (assembly GCA_024691125.1). Lineage (GTDB taxonomy): Bacteria > Bacillota > Clostridia > Lachnospirales > Lachnospiraceae > UBA2868. Next base: position 2,512 of record JAILNV010000007.1, read on the forward strand.
GATTGAAGGCGAAGATATGACCTTTCAGGATACGGTAACCCTTAATGAGGATCATTCGGGTGTACTGAGCCTTCAGGACGATCTCTACGTAATGTGGGGAAGCAATATGCTCATCCAGGCAGATAATTCTTATGAATATACTGTAGAAGGCGACAAGCTCATGCTTAATCTGGACGGCGACTGGCTGGAGTTCACAAGGCAGGGCACAGATGATGAGATCAAAGCAGAAGATGAGCAGGCTGCGGATGAAGCATCCGATGAAGCAAAAGAGAATGATGAGGCTTCGGGTAAGCTGCCGGCATATAAGTATAACGGAGATGATAAGCTTACTGCAGCTGTATACCAGTTCATGATCGATGATTATGCGTCGCAGTACGATAAATCGGACGTTTCCATACCGTGTATCATGATAGTGGGTACGGATGAGAGTGATTCCGAAGATATCCGTGTCTATGGTGATTTCTGGCTACTGAACTACGATCTTGAAGGTGATACCCTTGAATGCAAGTCGGGCGGATCATATCCGGGATGTATACATTTTAAGAAGACCGACAGCGGATATGAAGCGCTTAAGATGGATATGGTGGAAGACGGTTCAGGCTATACTCCGAGTGCGAAGAAGATATTCGGAGATATGTATGAAGATTTCGAGAAGGTAAGCAGCGACGATCAGGCCCGCGAGAAAACAAGGGCTCAGATAATATCCGATTATGTTAAGGACAATAAGCTTTCCATCACCAAATACCATGATTTCGGATGGGATCCGGTCGTTTTAAACTAAGGTGAACGGTATGAATGATTTCATTCACTGTAAGAGGCCGGACTGATCATAAATGCACCGTCACGGTAAGTGAGAATTGACTAATTCCCCGATAACGAGTATAGTTATCGGGGATTCTTTGTGCGGAACCGGGAAGAAGCCTGTCTGCCCGGTCTCAGAGCCGTAAATCAGGTATCGGAATCGTAAATAATAAGAAATAATAAGATAAAGGAGATATACAATGGCTGATCTTAATGAATTAAGCGAGAAGCTGAGCAGTATAAAGGCTGAGATCAAGGCAGAGCTTGAGAAGAAAGAAACGTCTAAAAGTGTTTTTGAGTACAGAAAGACGATATTTGATTCCAAGACCGGTAAGATCGGAAGCCTTATGCGTGAAATGGGTAAGATCCCGAATGAAATGAAGGCCGAATATGGTAAATGCGTCAATGAGATGAAGGCATGGGCGCAGGAAATGTTTGAAGAAATGGATGAGAAGTTCCGCAGGGAGGAGATGAAGCTTAGGTATGAGTCAGAGAAGCTTGATGTGACCATGCCGGCTGAGGATATTAAGATAGGATATCTGCATCCCAATACCCTTATAAGGAATCAGATAGTTGACATCTTCGGTTCAATGGGCTTCGAGATATATGAAGGAACGGAGATAGAAACAGATTATTATAATTTTACAGCGCTTAATACACCGGACGATCATCCGGCGAGGGATATGCAGGATACCTTCTATCTGTCCGATAAATTCCTGCTGCGTACCCAGACATCGGCGGGACAGATACATGTTATGGAGGCAAAGAAGCCTCCGATCAAGATAATTTCTCCCGGAAAGGTATTCCGTTCGGATGATGATGCCACGCATTCACCGATGTTCTCCCAGATGGAGGGGCTCGTTGTTGATAAGGGGATCACACTGTGTGACCTTAAGGGAATGCTTGATGAATTCGTAAGGAGGATATTCGGCGAGGGTACGAGCACCAGACTGCGCCCTTCATATTTTCCTTTCACAGAGCCTTCGGTTGAAGTGGATGTAAGCTGCTTCCAGTGCCACGGCAAGGGCTGTAAGCTGTGCAAGGGTACGGGCTGGATAGAGGTACTCGGTGCAGGAGTGGTAAACAAGAAGGTACTCGAGGGCTGTGGCATTGATTCGGATGTTTACAGCGGATTTGCGTTTGGAATCGGTATAGAGCGTATAGCTATGCTTAAGTATGGCATCAATAATATAAAGCTGCTGTTTGAATCGGATCTTAGGGTACTTGAGCAGATAAGAGAGTAGTATAAAACAAGGTAAAGGAGATTGGCGATGTTAGTTCCGTTAAGTTGGCTTAAGGAATATGTTGATATAAATATTTCGGTTGATGAGCTGGAAGAGAAGCTGTTCTCATGCGGCTTCGAGGTAGAGGAAAAATATGAGGTAGGACATGATGTGAGCAAGGTGGTCGTCGGATATGTGGAGGAGTGCGAACCCATACCCGATACACATCTTCATTTATGTAAGGTTAATGCCGGTGAAGCGGGAGTGCTTCAGATATGCTGCGGCGCGGATAATGTAAGGGCAGGAGGTAAGTTCCCTCTTGCGCTTATCGGAGCAACCGTATATGCAACGGCCAAGGATCACAAGACGGTTGAAGGAGTAATGACGATAGGACAGGGTAAGCTGAGGGGTTATGACTCCTTCGGTATGCTCTGCTCGGGAGTGGAGATAGGACTTACAGAGGATATGTATGAGGGAGCCGGATATAACGGTCTTCTTGTACTGCCTGATGATGCTGAGACAGGAGCGGATGTTAAGCCGATAGTAGGTCTTGACGACTGGATCTTTGATATCGCGATAACTGCCAACAGACCCGACTGCCAGAGTATCTACGGAATCGCACGAGAGGTGGCTGCAGTGCTTGGTACAGAGCTTCATGAGCCGGCACTTGATTATACGGAGACGGAGGTTAAGAAGGACGGCTTTACCGTTAATGTTGCAGCTCCCGATGTATGTCCGAGGTACATAGGGCATTATGTTTATGATGTGAAGATTGCTCCGAGTCCTGCATGGATGAGGAGGCGTCTCGCTCTTATAGGTCAGACTCCCATATCGAATCTGGTTGACATAACTAATTATATCCTTAATGAATTAGGACAGCCCATGCATGCTTTTGACTATGCATATCTTGAGGGTGATCAGATAAACGTAAGATGTGCCGAAGACGGAGAGAAGATAGTTACCCTTGATGAGAAGGAGCTTACATTAAACAGCAGTAATCTGGTGATCTGTGACGGCGTCAAGCCGGTTGCGCTTGCAGGTATAATGGGAGGACTTAATTCGGAGATACTTGATTCCACGACTGAGGTTCTTTTTGAGGCGGCCAAGTTCGCAAGAGACAATATAAGAAAGAGCTCAAGGGCTCTCGGGAAATCATCGGATTCATCAGCGAGGTTCAGTAAGGGCGTTGATGAGTATACAACGGTTATGGCAATGAAGAGAGCGCTCCATCTTATTGAGGAGCTTAACTGCGGCAAGGTGAGCTCAACGCATGTGGATACCAATACAGGCAATTCTATTGAGGCATCAGAGCTTAAGGTCAGCGTGAATAAGGTGAACGGAGTACTCGGTATCACCGTTCCGACTGAGGATATTTTACGAATACTGAAGGGTCTGAATTTCGATCCCGTACTGAATGGGGATGAGCTGACGATTAAGGTTCCTGCCTACAGAGAGGACATGGAGTCATATCAGGATGTTGCCGAAGAGGTTATACGTATGTATGGCTATGATCATATTAAGGGTACATTCATGCCGACAGCAGAGGTGACTCTGGGCGGATATAATCTCGAGCAGAGGACCGGACTTAAGATAAAAAGGGCTTTGTGCGCGGCCGGAGCAAGCGAGGGAGTTCATTACTCCTTCTTCTCACCTTCATCACTTGATCTTCTGGGACTTCCGGAGGACGCATGGGAGCGTAAGGCTATCAGGATAATGAATCCCATAAATGAGGATCTGTCTCTTATGAGGACAACACTCGCACCTCAGATGATACAGGCAATGCAGAGGAACCAGAAGAAGGGAATACTTGAAGGCTGCATATATGAGATCGGAAATATATTTGTACCGAAGTCACTTCCTCTTTCGGAATATCCTGACGAGCTTGAGACAATCTGTATAGGGTGCTTCGGCGAGGATGAGGATTTCTTCTCACTCAAGGGTGTTGTCGAGGTGGTTGCGGATACTCTCGGAATAGAATTCGAATACGAAGCGGCAGAAAAGCCCTTCCTTCATCCGTACAGAACCGCAAGGATCCTTTGCAGCGGAGACGATGTCGGATATCTGGGACAGATAAGATATGAGCTTATAGATGAGCTTGATATGAGGGTTGATTCCTTCGTCGCCCAGATAGATCTGTATAAGCTTAAGAAGTATTATGCAGGTGAACGGATATTCACACCCCTCCCCAGGTTCCCTGAGGAGAAGAGGGATCTGTGCTTTGTGGTGGATAAGGACATAACCTGCGCACAGATAGAGAAGGAAATAAAGAAGAGCTGTGAGCTAATTACCGATGTTAAGCTGTTCGATGTTTATGAAGGAATGCAGCTTGGGATAGATAAGAAGAGCATGGCATTTACGGTTGTTTATACACCGGGTGATGAGGAGCTTACATCCGATAAGGTGGATGGCTATGTATCAGGACTCCTTGATACGCTTAAGGATAAGTATGGCGCTGTGTTAAGAAGCTGACTACATTATTAAAGTCACAGGTGCCGCAGGGATAACGGGAACCCGGAACGCTTTTACGGCAGCCTGTAAAGGAGATAAAATGGAAACGAAAAACGCATGGGAATCATACTCTGCCAAACAGCTTAAGGAGCTTGAGACTGTAAGCGGAGAGTATATTGATTTTATAAGCAGATGTAAAACAGAACGCGAATGTGTAGACCGCATCGTAGAGGAAGCCGAGGCTGCCGGTTTTAAAGAGCTTAGCGCACTGATCGCCGGGAATGAGGTCATAAAGAAAGGGGATAAGGTATATTCGGTATGGATGAATAAATCTGTTGCCCTGTTTAATATCGGTTCGAGGCCGTTAAGTGAAGGCATGAACATCCTGGGTGCACATATAGATTCCCCGCGTCTTGACGTAAAGCAGAATCCTCTGTATGAAGACAGCGGATTTGCCTATCTGGATACGCATTATTATGGCGGCGTCAAGAAGTATCAGTGGGTGACTCTTCCGCTTGCTCTTCATGGCGTTATAGTCAGGAAGGATGGGACGACGGTCATCGTAAACATCGGAGAGAATGAGGACGATCCCGTATTCTTTGTTTCGGATCTGCTCATACATCTTGCACAGGAGCAGATGGAAAAGAAGGCCAACAAGGTTATCGAGGGAGAAGCTCTTGACATACTGATCGGGAATAAGCCTCTTATTGTAAAGGGAAGAGGCGGAAAGAAAGATTCCGGCAAGGAAGGTGAGGAAGAGAAATCCGGCGTAAAGGATAAGGTTAAGAATAATCTCCTTGAAATACTGAAGAGTACCTATGGTGTTGAGGAAGAGGATTTCCTGTCGGCAGAGATTGAGGTGGTTCCTGCCGGGAAGGCCAGGGAAACAGGCCTTGACAGAAGTATGATCCTTGGTTACGGCCATGATGACAGAGTATGTGCTTATCCGTCTCTTCGGGCAATCCTTAATGCCGGAGAGGTGGAGAGAACGGCCTGCTGCATTCTTGTTGACAAGGAAGAGATCGGCAGTGTGGGAGCGACCGGAATGAAGTCGCATTTCTTTGAGAATATGGTCGCGGAAATACTTAATCTGAGCGGTGATTATTCGGAGATACTGCTTAAGAGGACTCTTGCCAATTCATGCATGTTAAGCTCTGATGTGAGTGCGGGTTATGATCCTCTGTATGCATCCGTGTTCGATAAGAAGAATGTATGCTACTTGGGACACGGTGTCGTATTTAATAAATTTACGGGTTCAAGAGGAAAGTCGGGCAGCAATGATGCGAATGCAGAGTATATCGCATATCTTCGTGATCTGCTTGATAAGGATAAGGTTTTCTATCAGACGGCAGAGCTTGGCAAGGTGGATATAGGCGGAGGCGGAACCATAGCCTATATACTTGCTCTGTACGGAATGAATGTGATCGATGCGGGCGTTGCGGTTCTTAACATGCATGCTCCGTGGGAATGTATAAGCAAGGCTGACCTGTATGAGGCATACAGGTGTTATATGGCATTTTTAAAAGGACAGGGACTGTGATCAAAACATCAGATTTTTATTTCGAACTTCCGCAGGAGCTGATTGCCCAGGATCCCCTTGAGGACAGGTCTGCGTCAAGACTTCTTGTACTTGATAAAAACACGGGTGAAGTCGGTCACGACACATTCAGGAATATCGGGGATTATCTTAAGCCCGGCGACTGTCTTGTACTTAACAACACTAAGGTTATACCGGCAAGGCTTCTCGGTGTGAAGGAGGATACGGGAGCTCACGTGGAGGTGTTCCTGCTGAAGCGTCATGAGGATGACGTGTGGGAAACACTGGTAAAGCCCGGAAAGAAGTTAAGGCCCGGAGCAAGAGTGAGCTTCGGAGACGGCCTGTTAAAGTGCGAAATCCAGGAAGTGGCAGATGAGGGGAACAGGCTTGTGAAATTCTTCTATGACGGCATATTCGAGGAAATCCTTGATAAGCTCGGCGAGATGCCGCTTCCTCCGTATATTACCCATAAGCTTAAGGACAGGGACAGATATCAGACTGTGTATGCCAGATATGAAGGATCTGCCGCAGCACCGACAGCGGGACTACATTTTACTAAGGATCTTCTGGCGGAGCTTGAAGCCAAAGGAATAGATATAGCATATGTCACCCTTCATGTGGGACTCGGAACCTTCAGACCGGTCAAGGTTGACAACATCCTTGAGCATCATATGCATTCCGAAATGTATATGATAAATGCGGAGGCTGCAGAAAAGATAAACAGAGCCAAAGAGAACGGACACCGTGTTGTATGCGTCGGTACAACAAGCTGCAGAACGGTTGAAAGCGCAGCCGATGAGAACGGAAGGATAGCTGCTTGCAGCGGTGATACGGATATATTTATATATCCGGGTTACAGGTTTAAGGTTCTTGACTGCCTTATAACGAATTTCCATCTTCCCGAATCAACGCTTGTGATGCTTGTAAGCGCTCTTGCGGGACGGGAGAACGTTCTTAATGCCTACGGTGAGGCAATAAGGGAACGGTACAGGTTCTTCTCCTTCGGGGATGCGATGTTTATTCACTGAACCGTTCGGGCGGTTCATTTCACGAGGTATATTCCACGGGGTATATTTCACGAGGTATCGGATCATATAAATACAGAGGTGAGGAGGAAGCTTATGGAAGAAAAGAGAAGAAGCAGGAGAATGGTGCTTAACGCGCATCTGACAATGAATCCCGTAGGTGAAGCAGGGGGAGACAAGGTACCGGTCGACATTATTGACATAAGCAAGGACGGACTGGGCTTTGCCTGTGATACTCCGCTTGCAATGAATGCGATATATGAGATGGATCTGACCATCTGGACGAAGGATGTTATCCATACTTTTATAAATGTCACACGTTTTGACGGCAAGAGCAATATGTACGGTGCAACATTTACCGGCATGAACGGAAGCGATCAGGATAAGATCAAGATATATGAACTGTTTGACAGAGCTGCCAGGGAGCTTGGCTGACGGAGATTCAGATGGGAAAGAAAACAACGGTTCTGCTCATGCTTGACGGGCTGGGAATATCGGATGATAAAAAGAACAATGCATTTCATGAAGCAAAGACTCCCGTGCTGGATAAGCTTATGAAGGATTATCCTATGGCCAAGGGACTTTCTTCGGGTATCGCGGTCGGACTTCCGAACGGACAGCCGGGAAACGCTGAAGTGGGATATCGCAATATCGGCGCCGGAAGGATAGTCTATCAGGAGCTTACAAGGATAAATAAAGAGATAATGCAGAGAAATCTGTTTAAGAACGATGTTCTTCTTTCTGTAACAGATCACTGTAAGCGTAATGATTCCGCACTTCATATCATGGGCCTTCTGTCGGACGGCGGTGTTCATTCTCATATAAGGCATCTGTATTCGCTGCTTGAGCTTGCGGCAGGAAACGGACTGAGAAAGGTCTATGTTCACTGCTTTACGGACGGAAGGGATGCACCGGTACGCTCCGGCGCACACTATATTGAGCTTCTCCAGTCGGCAATGAGGGAAATAGGAACAGGTGAAGTCGCGACGGTCAGCGGCAGATACTATGCGATGGACCGGGATAACAATTACGACCGGATCAAAATGGTCTATCTTGCAATGACCCAGGGTGAAGGGAATAAAGCATCCAATGCAGTCGAAGCTGTACTTTCGTCATATGACATCGGCATAACCGATGAATTTATAAAACCTACGGTTATAGTTAACGGTGGTGTCCCGGTAGGCACCGTAAATGATGATGATGCGGTGATATTCTTTAACTACAGGTCGGACAGGGCAAGGGAGCTTACCAGAGCCTTCTGTGAAGACGAATTCCGTATGTTCAAGAGAGAGAGACTGAATAACGTCAGGTTCGCATGCTTTGCCGATTATGATACGTCGATTGAAAACAAAGAGGCTGCTTTTACCGCTCAGCCGGTTGCCAATACTCTGGGTGAATACATAAGCCTGTGCGGAGGGACTCAGCTGAGACTGGCGGAATCCGAAACGGCCGCATATGTGACTTCGTTTTTTGACAGCAGACAGGGAGAGCCGTATGACGGCGAGGACAGGATGATAATACGTTCCCTTAAGAAGGTTGAGAACTATGCAGAAGCTCCGGCGATGAATTCTCCGGCAGTCTGTGAAAGACTGGTAAGTGAGATAGACAACGGCAGATATGATTTCATATTATGCAGTCTTGCCAATGCCGATGTGGTGGGGCATACAGGTGATATGGAAGCTTCGGCCAGGGCCTGCGAAATCGTGGATGAATGTGTAGGGAAGATTTATGAAGCGGTTAAGAGAAACGAGGGCGTTATGTTTATATGCTCCACTCACGGAAAAGCCGAACAGCTTAAGTATAATCCGGCGCCGGGACGGGAGGAACCCTTCACGGGCCATACCATGAATCCGGTTCCCGTAATCATGGTAAATTATACAGAAGGGGTCGGGCTGAGAGATATAGGCTGTCTTGCCGATATCGCACCGACAATACTTGAATCAATGGGCATCAGAAATCCCAAAGAAATGACGGGAAAATCACTCATTATCCACTTAAATGTCTGAAAAGTAGAAAAAAATCAAACTAAATATATAAAACCCTCAAAATAATGTTGATTATTCACAAAAACTATTGCGATAATCAACATTATTTAGTACAATATTAAAGGTGTATTTCAACTGCATCAAAAATACTATTTGGAGGGTACAATTATATGAATGTTTATACCGGTGACAAGATCCGTAATGTGGTTTTGCTGGGTCACGGAGGCTGTGGAAAGACAACTCTTGTTGAGGCAATGGCTTATCTTTCCGGAATAACCACGAGGATGGGCAAGGTAAGTGATGGAAATACCATTAGTGATTATGATAAAGAAGAGCAGAAGAGACAGTTCTCTATAAGCACATCTGTAGTTCCTATCGAATGGGAAGGAAATAAGATCAATGTTCTGGATACACCCGGTTATTTCGATTTCGTAGGTGAAGTGGAAGAGGCGGTTGCCGCAGCGGCAGGAGCCATTATCGTTGTGTCCGGGAAGGCAGGAATAGAAGTAGGTACCGAGAAAGCATGGGAAATGTGCGATAAGTATAATCTCCCGAGGATAATCTTCGTTACCGATATGGATGTTGACAATGCAAGCTTCAGACAGGTTGTTGAAGATCTTACGGCAAAGTACGGCAAGAAGATAGCGCCCTTCCATCTTCCGATAAGAGAAGACGAGAAGTTCGTCGGATATGTAAATGTAGTTTCCGAGACCGCTTATAAATGGGAGAAGGACGGAAAGGCTACCGAATGTGAAGTTCCCGAATACAACAAGGAGAATCTCAGCAAGTTCAGGGATATCCTCATGGAGACAGTAGCAGAGACCAGCGAGGAATTCATGGAGAGATATTTCGGCGGTGAGACATTCTCGGAGGATGAGATAAGGGCAGCTCTTAAGGCTAACATCAACGACGGAAGCATAGTTCCGGTTACCTGCGGTTCTTCGATCCTCTGCCAGGGCGTATATACGCTTATCGATGATATAATCAAGTATTTCAAGAGCCCCGATACAAGAAGTATAGCGGGTATCAATGTAAAGACAAACGAAATATTCGAAGCCAATTATGATTTCAGTAAGCCCAAGTCGGCGATCATCTGGAAGACAATAGTGGATCCGTTTATCGGAAAGTACTCACTCATTAAGGTATGCTCGGGCGTTATCAAAGCTGACGATACCCTCTACAACAACGATAAGGATGTAGAAGAGAAGATATCCAAGCTCTATGTGCTTCGCGGTAACAAGCCCATCGAGGTTAAGGAGCTTCATGCAGGCGATATCGGAGCAATTGCCAAGCTTACGGCCGCAAGGACAGGCGATACGCTGTCAACCAAGGCTACGACCATTCAATATGCACGTACCGATATCAGCAAGCCTTATACATATATGAGATACAAGGCTAAGAATAAGGGCGATATCGACAAGATCTCGGGCGCTCTTCAGAAGATGATGCATGAGGATCTGACTCTTAAGAATGTAAATGACGCCGAGAACAGGCAGACACTCCTTTACGGAATGGGCGACCAGCATCTTGAGATAGTAGCAAGCAAGCTGTTAAGTGAATACAAGTGTGAGATAGAGCTTACAGAGCCCAAGGTTGCTTACCGTGAGACCATAAGGAAGACCTCCGATGTGGATGCCAAGTATAAGAAGCAGTCGGGCGGACACGGACAGTACGGTCATGTTAAGATGAAGTTCGAGCCTCTGGGCAACATGGATAAGGCATATGAATTCGAACAGATAGTAGTCGGCGGAGCAGTTCCGAAGAATTACTTCCCGGCTGTTGAGAAGGGGCTTGCAGAGTCGGTTCTCAAGGGTCCCATGGCTGCATATCCGGTAGTAGGTGTTAAGGCTATCCTGTATGACGGATCATATCATCCGGTTGACTCTTCGGAGCAGGCATTCAAGATGGCTACGATCCAGGCTTTCAAGAAAGGCTTTATGGAAGCAGGTCCCGTTCTGCTTGAGCCTATCGCTTCACTTAAGGTTACTGTTCCCGATGATTACACGGGAGATGTTATGGGAGATCTTAACAAGAGACGCGGACGTGTGCTCGGTATGAATCCCATAGGCGGCGGTAAGCAGACGATAGAGGCGGAAATCCCAATGACAGGGCTGTACGGATACTGTACGGTACTTCGCTCAATGACAGGCGGACGTGGTGTTTACGAATATGAATTCCTCCGCTATGAGCAGGCTCCGAGTGATGTTCAGGAGAAAGAGGTTGCAGCAAGGGCAAGCAAGCTTACGGACGAAGGCGGAGAAGATTAAAACAGATTATTTCTACGGGGTTACAAAGAGGGCTCGTGCTTGCACGGGTCCTCGCTTTTGATTGAGGAACCCTGTACTTTATGATATACTTTATACAGCTGAATGTAGAGCTTGCCGACAGTCTGCAGGGAGCAGGGTATATGAAGTTGAAATCAATACAAACGAAAATAGTACTTGTTATAACGGCGATAATGATCATAGTGATATTTGCGTTCGGTTTCACATCGTTAAGACGTACCAATGAAGTTCTGGATGCCGATTCCGATAAGATACTGAGCCTGATGGCTGACCAGAGCTACCGTGATCTTGAATCGATGCTTAATTCCGTTGAACAGTCAGTGGATACCATATACAACTATGCTGAGAAAAGAGCCGAATCCTACGGGAATTTTCTTACAGATGATGCAGAGCGGGAAAGATTTACCTATGATGTTTCGGAGCTTGGAAAAAGTATTGCCGAGAAGACGCCCGGCGCGGTATCGGTTTATTTAAGATATAATCCCGAGAAGTACGACCCGAAGGATGGATTCTGGTATACGCTCAATGTAAAAGAAAAGGCCTGGAATTCGGCAGAACCCACGGATATAAGTATGTATGACAGGGAAGATGTCGAACATGTCGGCTGGTATTATATCCCGGTAGAAACGGGAAGACCGCTCTGGATGAACCCGTATTACAACAAAAATATGGGGATAGATATGATATCCTACATAATTCCCTACAGGCATGACGGAACGGTTGTCGGCGTAATAGGAATGGATATAGATATAAAGTATCTGAGGGATACGGTACGCAGTATCCGCATATATGAGAGCGGACGGGCTTATCTGGTATCATCACAGGGGGACATCATCTTTCACTTTGACCATCCCGACGGAGTAAGGAGCACTGAGCTTACGGATGAGCTTATGCCGTTTATAAAGAGTGTCCAGGAGGCAGATATAAACAATGTACATACCATAGTCGGTATTGACAATGTTAAGCGTAAGCTGATATCAAAGCGGCTCAGAAACGGAATGATACTTGGCCTTGATACACCGGTCGATGAGATCAATACTCCGAGCATCACACTTACCAGACAGCTCCTGCTTATCTCGGTGATAATATTCGTGATGGCGATCGTTATCTGTCTTGTCTGGATCCGTACGATCATAGCTTCGCTTAAGCGTATGACAAGGGCTGCCGAGCATTACGCCAACGGTGATTACAGTGATGCCATGGATACAAACCGTGATGATGAGATAGGCATATTGTCGCGCTCGCTTCAGACAATGTCGAACTCTCTTAAGAGCCAGATAGAAATAGCAGATACGGCTAACAGGTCGAAGAGTACCTTCCTTGCAAACATGTCCCATGAGATCCGCACGCCCATAAATGCGATCCTTGGATTTGATGAAATGATCTTAAGGGAAACAGAAGAGGAATCCGTAAGGTCATATGCGGTCAATATAAAGAACAGCGGAAGAACGCTGCTTACTTTGATAAATGATATACTTGATTTTTCAAAGATAGAATCAGGCAAGATGGAAATAGTTCCGGTCGAATACGATCCGGTACTGCTTATAAACGACATGCTTGACATGGTTGAATTCAGAGCCGGAGAGAAGGGTCTTAAGGTTAACTGCAATATAGACCGGGGGATACCGTCAAGGCTGTACGGTGATGATATCCGTATTAAGGAAGTGCTCACCAACCTTCTGACAAATGCGGTAAAATATACAAGCGAGGGAAGCATTACACTGACCGTAAACAGACTGTCTTATGATGCATCAAGCGTGCGCCTCCATTTCTCGGTAAGTGATACCGGAATGGGAATAAAGGACGAGGACAGGGAACATCTGTGGGATTCGTTCAGCAGGCTGGATATGGCTCAGAACCGGGGGATCGAGGGTACGGGGCTGGGTCTTCCGATAACAAGAAAATATATTGAATTAATGGGTGGGACCCTGAATATAGACAGCAGTTACGGACAGGGGTCGGATTTCTATTTCGACCTGGAGCAGGGGATCAGGAATATAACGCCTATAGGCGATTTCGAACAGGCCAGACGGACAGTGAGGGAAAGGGTAGATGTATACAGCGAAGGATTCGAGGCTCCGGAAGCAGATGTTCTTATAGTTGATGATATCGATCTTAATCTTGCCGTGTTCAAGGGGCTTCTTAAGAATTCCGGAATGAGGATAGATACTGCCACAAGCGGACCGGAAGCAATAGCCAAGATGCATGAAAAGGAATATGACATTGTATTTATGGATCATATGATGCCGGGTATGGACGGGATCGAAGCTCTTGAAAGGATCCGTGAGGATAAGGATATACTAAGCAGGGATGTACCTGTGATAGCACTTACCGCAAATGCCATCTCGGGAGCCGGACAGAAGTATATGGAGGCAGGGTTCGCGGATTACCTGAGTAAGCCGATAGATGCGGATATCCTTGAAAAACAGCTGCTTAAATTTATCCCGCAGGAGAAGATAATTTCTAAAAAGTTAAAGGAAGGCCGGATGGGTGAAGATACAGTAAAGAATGAAAGCGTAAGTGCAGAATCGGAGGCTAAGGTGAGAAAGACGATCGACAGGGATAAGGGTCTTGCATGCTGTGACGGAAGAGAAGAGGTCTACAGGATCGCAGCGGAGATGTTTGTGGAGGATGATTATGAGGCAGGGTTAAGCCGTGCATACGAGGATGGTAACTGGAAGGATTACAGGACCAGGGTGCATGGTGTCAAATCATCGGCCCAGATAGTAGGGGCAACGGAGCTTCATGAACTGGCTCTTAGGGCGGAGACATCCCTGAAGGAACAGGCGGAGAAGTCCGGGGGCGTTGAATCGGAAACGGATTTCGTAAAAGATAATCATGCAGAGATCATTAAGCTGTTAAGAGAAGCAACGGCAGAGCTTAAGGAATATCTGGATGCCTGATGGGCTTGACAGTGCAGGAATGTATGGATAGAATGGATACGTTGAGCATCTGTTGACTGTTCAGTACAAATTATAAAAAGAGAGGCAATAAAATGGCTACACCGTACAATCATGCTGCCGTTGAGAAGAAATGGCAGGAATACTGGGAGAAAAACGAGACCTTTAAGACTGATGTACATGATTTCTCCAAACCTAAATATTATGCGCTTGATATGTTCCCTTATCCTTCGGGAGTGGGACTTCATGCGGGACATCCGGAAGGGTATACCGCAACCGATATAATGTCGAGAATGAAGAGGATGCAGGGATATAATGTACTTCATCCCATGGGATACGATTCATTCGGTCTGCCTGCAGAGCAGTATGCCGTAAAGACGGGTAATCATCCCAACGGCTTTACGCAGGAGAATATAAAGACATTTTCCAAACAGCTTAAGGAGCTTGGATTTGATTATGACTGGAGCAAGATGGTAGCTACTTCTGATCCTAAGTTCTATAAATGGACCCAGTGGATATTCAAGCAGCTCTATCTTGACGGATATGCCAAGTACATAGATATGCCTGTCAACTGGTGCGAAGAGCTGGGTACCGTTCTTTCCAATGATGAGGTAATAGACGGTAAATCGGAGCGAGGAGGATATCCCGTTGTACGTAAGAATATGAAGCAGTGGGTTATAGACCAGCCCGCCTTTGCAGAGAAGCTCCTTGAAGGACTTGATGAGATCGACTGGCCGGTATCTACAAAGGAGATACAGCGTAACTGGATAGGACGTTCAGAGGGTGTCGAGGTCGATTTTGAAATAGTGGGAGGCGGTAAATTCTCCATATATACAACCTGTATCGAGACCATATTCGGTATTACCTTCATGGTGCTCGCGCCGGACGGAAAGATAGTTCAGGAGCTCATGCCGAGGATCGAGAATAAGAAAGAGGTTCAGGCATATATAGACGAAACCCTTAAGAAGAACGATATGGACAGGACCGAGCTTAACAAGACGAAGTCGGGCTGTGAGCTTAAGGGACTGTCATGTATTAATCCCATAAATGGTAAGGAAGCCAAGCTGTTCATCGGAGATTTCGTACTTGCAAGCTACGGAACGGGAGCCGTAATGGCTGTTCCTTCACATGACCAGCGTGACTTTGAATATGCTCAGGCTCATAATATCGAGATGCTTCAGGTTATTGACGGACGGGATGTGAGCGAATGCGCTTTTGAGAAGCATGATTATCTCGGAAAGGGCTGTAAGCTCATCAATTCCGGGGAATTTACGGGAATGACCGTGGAAGAGGCCAAGGAAGCCATAACTGATAAGCTCGTTGCTATGGGAGTGGCAAGAAGGACGGTTAATTACCACTTCAGGGAATGGATATTCGCACGTCAGCGTTACTGGGGCGAGCCCGTTCCGGTGGTTCATACCGAGGATGGAAAGATCCATGTACTTGATGACGACGAGCTTCCGCTTATCCTGCCCGAGCTTGAGGATTACAAGGGTAAGAACGGTAAGGCTCCTCTTGAGAATGCAGAAGAGTGGAAGAAATACGATCATAACGGCATAAAGGGTGTTCGCGAGACCTCCACAATGCCGGGCTCTGCCGGATCAAGCTGGTATTTCTTAAGATATATCGATCCTGATAACGATAAGGAATTCGCAGATCAGGAGCTGCTTAAGCACTGGATGCCTGTGGATCTGTATATCGGCGGACCGGAGCATGCCGTAGGCCATCTTATGTATTCAAGAATATGGAACAGATATCTGTATGATAAGGGTCTTTCACCTGTAAAAGAGCCGTTTAAGAAGCTTGTTCATCAGGGTATGATCCTTGGTGAGAACGGTATTAAGATGGGCAAGCGTTTCCCGGAATTTGTTGTCAACCCGAGTGATATAGTAAGAGAGTACGGAGCCGATACACTGAGACTGTATGAAATGTTCATGGGACCTCTTGAAGTGAGCAAACCTTGGAGCCAGCAGGGTGTGGAGGGCGCGAGAAGGTTTATAAACCGTGTGTGGACATTCTTTACCACCCCGGAGAATATCGTAGATGAACCCGTTCCTTCACTTGACAGGCTGTATCATAAGACGGTTAAGAAGATAACCGATGATTTCGAGAAGCTTGCATTCAATACGGCGATATCACAGATGATGATCTTCGTAAATGCTCTGTATAAGGAAGGAAAATGTCCGGCAGAATATGCAGAGAGCTTTGTAAAGATGTTTTCATGCATTTGCCCGCATGCCGGTGAAGAAATATGGCAGAGCCTGGGACATGAGAATACTCTGGCTTATGAGCCGTGGCCTTCATATGATGCACAGATGTGTAAGGATGACACGGTTGAGATTGGCGTTCAGGTAAACGGCAAGGTTAAGGGAACGGTTGAGATAGCAGTGGATGAAGCAAAGGATGATGCCATAGCAAAAGCAAAGGAAGCAGACGGTGTGGCAAGGGCAATAGACGGAAAGACAATAGTAAAAGAGATATATGTGCCCGGAAAGATCATAAATATAGTTGTTAAATAAATTATTACGGTGAACGAAACAGAAATTCGTTCACTCTAATATAAGAAAGGAAAAGGACGTCCTCAGGGATGTCCTTTTTTTACGATACATCCATCGCTATATGCAGATACAATATATATGCATTATCACTTGATTTTTCATCAATATATAGTAAAATAGATGTGTATGTTTAGGCGTTGAAAGGGGAGCCGTAAGGGGGAAATGGCAGGGAAGAGCAGAGGAAAAAAAGAGAAGCTGAGGAAGCTTTTCAGGACATTATGCGGATTCGCGGCGATACTGTGTCTCGGATATTTCGCCGTTTATGTATATATGTCACGCAGTTCGACCGACAGGTCGGAGGGACTGTCTGCCATCAAAGATAAGAATACGGATCAGACGCTGCCGGTTTCCGTTCATTTAAATGAGGATCCGGAAAAGCCGGAAATGCTTGAGAAATTCAACAAGCTTTACCTTAAGAATAAGAGTATCGTCGGATGGATCGAAATAGAGGGTACGGAGATTGATTATCCTGTACTCCAGTCCTCCAATGAGGAGTATTATCTGGATCATAATTTTGATCAGGAGAAGGATAATAACGGTTCCATATTTATAGATAAGGAATGCAGTATCTGGCCACGAAGCCAGAATATAATCATATACGGCCACAACATGAAATCCGGTAAAATGTTCGGAACTCTTGACAGATATAAGGACAGGGATTATTGCGAAAAGCATCCTGTTATCAAATTTGATACGCTCTATGAGAGCGGAGAGTACAGGGTTATGTATGTATTCAACGAGGTCGTGCATGAGGAAGCGGAAGTGACCTTCAAGTACTATCAGTTTATTAATGCCAATTCGGCGCAGGAATACAGATCGAATATGAGTGAAATGGCTAAGATGTCGTTATATGATACAGGGATAGAATCTTATTACGGCGACAGTCTGATAACACTTTCTACATGCGATTATTCCGGTGGCGCGGAACGATTTGTTGTGGTTGCCAAAAAGATAGGATGAGAGTCAGTATAAAATGGGAGTATGTTATGGCGGATAAGGGAAAAAAGAGTGTTAAAAAGAGAAAGAGATTCCGGATCAGGAAAAGGGCAAGGATGACGATAGCTTCCCTGCTGCTGGTTTCCGCGCTTATAGTATCGCTGATACCTACGCAGACAAAGATCCAGGCATATGTCGATCCGACCGTGGATGTCATGTCGCTTGATGCGGTCATAAATAATTATGCGGTGTTCAGTGAATCCGATACATCGGTAACCGCAGACAGCGGAACGGATATATATATGGCATTTCCGCTCGGAGAAGAAATGACTATAACCGATTATAACGGATCGGTGCATACCTATTATGCGATAAATATGTCGGGAATGACAGGGACCAATGCGGTGCCTGTGTTTGAGATGGGAACGAAGACCGTGAGCGGGGGCAAATATTCGGCGCTTATCGAGTATATCGGATACAGGAACGAATACGATACCGATACGATAGATCTGACCAAAAGTGTCTGCTTTAATAAAAGAAACAGTAGTGAACTGTCGTCTTTTTATGAAAAAGCGGATGGCGGTAAAGTGAATTACTGTACCGAGGAGTATTCCAATTATACGGACAAGCTGGGTAATAACTATAATATCCTTCATATAAAGAAGCTTGAGCTTAACTTTGATCCTTCGGATGAAGAACAGGTAGAGTGGACCAATGCACATCCGGACCCTGTCGCAGATGACTGGTACGGACATTTCGGGGTTATAGCAGGTACGGATCAGTACATCGACAATCTGTGCCTTGATAAGTGCAGTGTTGATTACCTTTGCGACAATTCTTTTGAAAAGGCCACTCCGAAGACAATAAACATACCGGCTGAATTATATGAGCTTGGAAACTGTACCTTTAAGGACTGTCCCAATCTCAGTGATGTGCATATAGGAAACAAAGTAAAGACAGTCGGGCGTGAATGCTTTGCCGGCTGCGGGAACCTGAAGAGCCTTAATATAGGTGACTGTTCATATCTTGAGACGATCGGCGATGCGGCATTTGCCGGCTGCGGCTTCAATTCACTTCAGCTTCCAAATAACCAGAACCTGAAGATAGGAGCGGGAGCATTCTACGGCTGCTACAGTCTTAATGACAGTCTTGATCCGTCCCAGGGAATGTTCGGCAAATATGTACAGGCGGGTTCGAACGGTGTGGCAAAGATAGGAGCCTATGCTTACGCCAACTGTACTTCGCTTACGGATATGGCAATGTATGCAAGGCTTCAGAGCATGACTACAGGAGGAAGTGAGGATTCGGCGTTTGAAGGATTCTTCGCCGGCTGTACATCACTTAAGCATGCAGAGCTTCCGGCAACATACGGCGATGCATCATACAGCAGTTCCACAGCCGCTACCTTGGGGCAGTATACCTTCCAGAAGTGCAATAATCTTGAATATGTAAGGTTTAACACACATAATTCAAGACCGTATGATGACTACCAGTTCGTAACAACCTCAACGCTTGATTATGCGATGGCCGAGAATGAGAATTACAATATGCCTACCGTTGCTGATTCGTTTGTGATATGGGGACCCAATCCATATCCCGCATCAACGGATGAGGCTGCCGCACATATAAGCGCCCAGGATTTTTCAAATACATATATGTATTTTGATACGGAAGGCAACAAGGTATATGAGCTGAATCTCGGTGGTTATGTTTTCAATTTCAACAACGGAAGGATCAATAAGATAATCCCTACCGAAAATGCAAAGCCTACGCTTGTCATTCCATCAACCATCGGTGATGAGGGTATTACGGCGATAGGTGATTATGCATATGACAGTGAAAGTAAATATGCCGATAAGCTCGAGAAGCTTACCATACCTGATTCAATAAAGACGATAGGAGGATATGCGTTTAAGAATCTGCCTAAGCTTGAGAAGGTATATATAAACACAGCCGGAGTGGATGTCGGAACAGGTGCCTTTTCCGGTAATCCCAATCTGCTCTATGTAAGATTCGGTCAGACAAATGGCGACGGAGGCACGAAGATAGGTGATAAGGCATTCTATAACTGTCAGGAGCTCCTTGAGGTTGACTTCAGGGATGACGCTTATGATTCGGATGCCATCTTTGATGTAAATGTTACTTCAATAGGTACCGATGCGTTTAAGACCAACAGACAGAGCTCATTTAACGACAGCGCCCTGGAAGATGCCGGCCTTAACAGACTCGGAAGCGATAAGAGCAGTGTGAGCGGCCTGTGGCTTGTAATGAAAGGAAGTACCGAACGCAATTACGTTCCTTACTGTTTTGCGCTTAATCTGAGTACTGACGGAATGACCGGTATGGCTTCAAAGACCCGGGGACTCAGAGCAATAGTTCCTGCTCTTGACCATACGAGAGTTCTTCCGCTTGGGCTCTGTAATCTGTTTACCGTTAAGGTTTATGCGGCATCCGGAGGCAATAAGGTAAGTACCAAATACAACAGCTATATAACCTATGCAAGCGGCAATCCCGATAACATATCGATGAGATATAATGAAGATGAGTCCAAGGGAGAAGTGGGCGTAAGCCTGATAACCTACCCGACACCCGAGACCACTGTGGGTAAGCTTTATGATGAGAGTGGTGAAGTAGTCGGAAATGTGTATGCAAAGGACATTATTCAGAAAAGTCAGTCGGGAGAAGAGCCACAGGTTACCGAAAGGAATATACTGTCAAAGCTTCAGAATATTGTTGTCCCGGACGGAGTGGATCTGATCGATGAGACAGTTAATTCAATGGATCCCACTAAGGAATACCTAAGGGGAATAAAAGCTACGGTAGGAGAAGAAGAGAACGGTGTAAATACAATAACATTCAATCTGAATTCACTGCCGGATGAAGAGGGGCTTTTTACCGAGGATGATTATCTGACCAATGTGTTCTTCAACGAGGATGTAAGGCATCTTGGAACCCTGCCGTTCCTAAGCGCGGAGAAGCTGGCAAATGTTTCGTTTAACGCAGAAGGAAATATGGAGGATGCTACTGAGGAAGATCCGTATTACTGGTGTGAGAACGGGATCATTTACAGCTATGACGGAAAGGATATCACACTTGAAGAGGTACTCCACGCACGCGGTGATGCTGAGTCAGGTATTCCCGACAGTGTAATAAACGGGACCAAGGATCCGCAGATAAATAATATTACAAAGATCGCCGAGGGAGCATTTAAAAACTGTGAACACCTTCAGGAGGTTGATCTTAGTTCTGTCGAGAATCTCAAGACCATCCCCAAGGACTGCTTCTACGGATGTTCGCTTCTTGATGATATTACATTACCCGAAACCGTGAATAATATAGACAGCGGAGCGTTTATGGGTTGTGATGACAAGGTGGATGTCCTGATACCCGGAACCGAGGTATATATTTCGCCCACTGCCTTCGATAAGGAAAAGAAACCTACTATAATAACCTATTCAGACAGTTCTGCGTACAGATACGCTTTGGATAACGGAATCAATTATAAGCTTCTTGATAACAGATATCTTGTCAAATTCATCGACTGGGACGGAACGGTACTTAAGACGGAATATGTAACGACCGGAGATGATGCAGTGCCGCCTGTTCCGGATCCGGTAAGGGATGGCTATACATTTACTGGATGGCTTCCCGGATATACCAATGTAACCGAAGATCTGTCCTGTGTGGCTCAGTACGAACAGAACAGCAGTACTACAACAACATCTTCGTCCACATCAACCACCAAGTCTTCATCCGGCGGTGGTGGTGGCGGAGGCGGCGGAAGCTCCAGCAGCAGTGCGAGCAGTTCAAGCTCCAGCAGTTCCGGCAGCTCCAGCAGCAGTTCAAGCAGTTCCTCATCGAGCAGTACTAACATTAATTCATCATCTGTTCCGATAGTGATAAGCGGATATGCTGCAATACCGCCTTCAACAGGCAGCGCCCAGGCAGGAACGGCAGTGAACCATAATCCGTCACCGTCAGGAAGAACATCCGTTGTTTCTTCAGCCGACGGAATAACGGATAAGGGCAAGATGTCCGCAAATGTTAACGGATCCGCGGATAATTATGTCGTAAAGATATCGGAGACGCCGGAAGCGGAACAGTCGGCTGTCACGGCTCTTACGAAAGAGTTCGGATCATTGGCAAATATTAAATATTTCCCTATGGATATCAGCCTGTATGATTCTACGGGAAAGACCAAGATATCGCCGGTTCCCGAAGGTGTGTCCGTCAGCGTTACGATACCCATACCGGATGATCTTGCAATATACGGCGGTAATGCCAAGATAGCAAGTACGGCAGGCGGTGCGCTTGATAAAATGACACCCAAGTTTACGGTTATTAATTCGGTACCGTGCATGAATTTTACGGCCACTCATTTTTCGCCCTATGTTGTATATGTTGATACGGCGAATCTTTCGGCTACAGGTACGCTTGATACCACACCAAAGACGGGTGATATGATACATCCCAAATGGTTTCTGGTCATCGGACTCGTAATGGCAGCGCTGTTTATGTTCCTTAAGAAGGATAAAGAGGAACTGACGGCTGTCGCTTAGGCTCTGGTATAAATGGGGTAAGCATTATGGGGAGAAGAATAAGAAAAATCATAGCCATACTTTTGTGTATTACGTCCGTGATAATCTTATGTATGCCGTTAAATACTTCGTATGCTTCGGTTCAGGTGGGTGATTTTACCGTTGACGGGGATGTGCTTGTCAAATATAACGGAGGGGAGGAGAACCTCACCGTTTTAAGCGGAGTTACCACCATAGGGAAGGAAGCCTTTTCAGGGAACAAAACAATAAGAAAGGTCATACTTCCGGACACCGTACGCAAGATTGATTTTGCTGCTTTTGAAGATTGTACGGAGCTTATGCAGGTTGTGGTACCTTCGGGAGTAAAGGAGATAGGTTCCAGTGCGTTTTCCGGCTGTGAGAACCTGCGATTTATCAATATCCCCGATAAATGTTCCAAGATAGGTTCCGCCGCCTTCGCGAAATGCGACAGACTGTCCGATATAGCTGTCTTGGAAACCAATCCTTACTATATATGTTTGGACGGTGTACTGTATACAAAGGACGGAACAAAGCTTGTACAGTATCTTGCGGGACGTCCGAGCTCGGTGTACAACATGCCTTCTTCCGTGAGTACGATAGAGGAGTATGCATTTTGGGGAGCTTCGCAGCTTGCCGATCTGTCTATATCATCATCGGTACGCGAGATTCCCGAATATGCCTTCGCCAATTGTCAGGGCCTTAAGAATGCAGTACTCCCTTACAGTGTTTTGTCATTGAGAGCATATTCCTTCAGTGACTGTGACAGCCTTGAGAATGTTGTTTTACCGGAATCGACCGGATACATAGATCCCACCGCATTTTATCTTACCAATGATGTCGAGCTTGATTATTATGATCCGGAGGCGGCAAAGAAGATAATAGAGGATGCAGGTGTGACCAGGGAAACCTTTGACGAATATGTTGAAGGAGTTACAAGAAACGATTACAGTATCTTTGTATCGGGCTCGGCAGGTGAGAAAGCCTATCTTAGCGAGATGCCGTACTCAGGCACGGAGACTCCTGAGGAGAGTAACGAGAGGATGCAGGGTACGGGCAGTGCCCCGGCACAGGGGGAGCTTGCTTCGGCAGTTGTAAACGGCGGTGAAGCCTTCCTGATGGTACCGAGAAACGTAAATGTAAGAGGATATGACATAGGAAATGCAGACGGCGAGGATTTAAACCAGCCTGTTTTCACAGATCCTTACATAACGGGAACATGCAATATAACCGGCAACATACTGGCAGGTTACTATGGGAATGACGAAGTTCCTGTATTACCGGCCGGACTGAGAAAGATAGGCAATCGTGCTTTCTATATGAATTCCGTTGCAAAGGAAGTGGATATTCCCGCAGGTGTGAACGATATAGGAGATTTCGCATTTGCAAGATCAAATATTGAGAAGGTAGATATCCCGGAGGGAACACAGAGAATAGGATATGCCGCATTCTATAATTGCGGCCTGCTGTCCGATATAAACATTCCGGATTCGGTTAATACGATCGAGCTGGGCGCCTTTTACGGATGTAGATGGTATGATGACCTTATGAAAAAAGGCGGAGACAGTGATTTTGTCGTGGCAGGTGACGGAATACTCATAGGCTACAAAGGGAATGGCGGGAGCGTCTCGATACCCGCCGGTATCAAAGTCATAGGTGCCGGATGTTTTGCGGACAATAAAGCTGTTACGGACGTAATACTTCCGCAGGGGCTTACCGTGATAGGCGAAGAAGCATTTATGGGATGCAGCGGTATACACGAAATATCGTTTCCCGATTCCGTTGCATATATAGAAGACAGGGCTTTTAAAAACAGCGGTCTTAAACAGGTGATCATTCCCCAGGGTATACGCAATATCGGCATAGGTGCATTTGACAGGGCCGGTGTAGTGAGTGAGGAAGACAGTACGGGAGCTGTTGTATTTTTGGGCAATGAGCTTCCGAAGGTAAGCTATAAGAATACTGCGACAAGACTTTCGGCGACTGATCTGAGGACACCTTCGTTTGACGGATTTTACAACGCCATCGTAGGCAGTGATGCCGATATGGCGGAAGACAGTATCCTCTCACCGAGGGAATTCGGTTTCAGAGGACAGGTATATGTCATAACAAGCGATGCATCGGCCGATACCGGCGAACTCCGTCTTATAAGCTCGTTTGCCGAGCCGCAGGACGATGACGGAAATGTTGTAATAGATCCCCATGTTACGATAAACGGTAAGAATTATATTATGACCGGCGTGAGCGATGATGCTTTTGATGATTACAGGAACAGTACCGGAAGTAATATAGGGTATGCAAAGAATGTAAGTATTAAGGGGAATACGTCTCCGGAGCTTAAGACAAAGCTGGAAGAACTGTCCCGTATGCTTAAGAATAATCCCGTAGACTTAAAGGAAGGCCGGGAAAACGGTTCGTGGAATGTTATCAACACCCATATGGATGAAGGCATAAGTCCCGACAAAGACGGAGCTTATGCATATATTTCGGCGGATAAAGGCAATTATCATATGACAATAAGTACCGCGGATGACATGTCCGGCATATGTAATGACGCTTTTATAAACAAATTCGGAAGCCTTGACGGAATATCGATGGTTCCGCTTGATATTAGCCTCTATGAGGATAAGAGCGGTGTCAGTATCAAACGTCTGTCAGGCAAGAATGTGGATATTGAGCTGCCAGTACCGATAGCCATGGTATCAGAGAGTAATATAATGATCGGTGCTTTGAATGATAACTATGAACTTGAGACCATACCTTCACAGATAGTGAATCATGGAGGGAACGATAAGATCAAGTTTGTTGCGACACATTTTTCGACCTTTGTGGTATATACGAGCCAGGACCAGGTTAGTGTACTTAATACCGAAACGGAACAGGATCTCTCATTGCCGGTTCAGTATGCGGTAATAGGTACTTTAAATAAAAATGTAGGAAGCTTCAGCCTGCGCTGGTATTTTGCTGTGATACTTCTGTCATTTGCGGCAATTCTTTTGCTCTGCAATGTACGAAGCGGCAGGAAAGGACAGGACTGAACGGAGGAGTGAAATGAAAAACGAAAACAGAGCTGTAAAAATGAACACAAACAATAATCTGTTGGAGCTGGAGGAGCATATGTACATCCTGGCGGATGTGGAGACGCCCAATGTGTTCAGAAACCTGTTCCCTTATGAGGAGGTTCCTAAGATCGCATTTAACGACAGGATAGTTCCTCACAACATGCCAAGGGAAATATGGATAACTGATACGACCTTCAGAGACGGCCAGCAGAGCCGTGCACCTTATTCAACAGAGCAGATCGTTACAATATATGATTATCTGCACAAGCTTGGCGGTCCGAACGGAATGATAAGAGCCTGTGAGTTCTTCCTTTACAGCAAAAAGGACAGGGATGCAGTATACAAATGTATGGAGAGAGGCTATCAGTTCCCGGAAATAACCAGCTGGATAAGAGCCAGCAAAGAGGATTTCAAGCTTGTTAAGGATATCGGCATGAAGGAAACCGGAATTCTGGTAAGCTGTTCTGATTATCATATTTTCTACAAGCTTAAGATGAACCGCCGTCAGGCCATGGAGCATTATCTGAATATAGTGAGGGACTGCCTTGAGGAGGGCATAAGTCCCAGATGCCATCTTGAGGATATAACAAGGGCGGACATTTACGGATATGTGATCCCGTTCTGCCTTGAGCTTATGCGTCTCATGGATGAATATAAGATACCGATCAAGGTAAGAGCCTGTGATACCATGGGATACGGAGTCAATTATCCCGGAGCCGTGATCCCCAGATCCGTACAGGGTATCATTTACGGACTTAACAAGCATGCGGGGGTAGATCCGCATCTCCTTGAGTGGCACGGACATAATGATTTCTATAAGGCTGTTTCCAATTCGACAACAGCATGGCTCTACGGCTGTTCGGGAGTCAACTGTTCACTCTTCGGCATAGGTGAGAGAACCGGAAATACTCCGCTTGAAGCAATGGTATTTGAGTATGCGCAGCTGAGGGGCAACCTTAACGGAATGGATACTACCATAATTACCGAACTGGCCGAATACTATGAAAAAGAGATCGGCTACAAGATTCCGCCGCGTACTCCTTTCGTCGGTGAGAATTTCAACGTTACACGTGCGGGCATACACGCTGACGGACTGCTCAAGAATGAAGAGATATATAATATTTTCGATACCGAGAAATTCCTTAACAGGCCGGTGCTGTGCGCAGTATCAAATACTTCGGGACTTGCCGGGATAGCTCATTGGATAAATACCTATTATAAGCTTCCGAAGGAGGAACACCTTGACAAGAACTGCGAGCTTGTGAAGCGTATTAAAGAGATAGTGGACAGTGAATATGAGGATGGACGTGTGACCGTTATGACCAATGACGAGCTTGTAAGCATTATATCGCAGACATGCTCCGACCTTTCGATACCGCAGCTGAAGCTGCCTAAGGAAAGAAAGCATTGAATAAAGGAAACATACTTTTATACTAACAGTAAGCGCGGAATTAGCACAAAGAGGAGGATAAGATGAGTAAAATTGAAATGAAGAATCCCATTGTAGAAATGGACGGAGATGAGATGACCAGGATCCTGTGGCAGATGATAAAGGATGAACTTCTTATACCGTACATAGATCTGAAAACAGAATACTATGATCTTGGCCTTAAAAACAGAAATGAGACTGACGATCAGGTTACGAGGGATTCGGCCAATGCAACCTTAAAGCACGGTGTTGCCGTCAAGTGCGCAACGATCACACCCAATGCCGCAAGGATGGAAGAGTATAACCTTAAGCAGATGTGGAAGAGCCCTAACGGTACTATCCGTGCCATCTTAAACGGAACTGTTTTCCGCACGCCCATTATAGTTAAAGGTATCGAGCCCTATGTGAAGAACTGGAGGAAGCCCATTACCATAGCAAGGCATGCATATGGAGATGTCTATCTTAATACTGAAATGCATGTTGAATGTGCAGGTACCGCAGAGCTTGTATTTACAGCTGCCGACGGTACGAAGACCACTCAGACCATCCATGAGTTTGACGATAAGGGCGGCGTGATCCAGGGAGTTCACAACTGTACGCCATCTATCGAAGCTTTTGCACGCTGCTGCTTCAATTATGCGCTTGACAGCGGAAAGGATCTGTGGTTTGGAGCGAAGGATACCATTTCGAAGCAGTATGACCATCATTTCAAGGATGTTTTTAATGATATTTATGAAAAGGAATATAAACAGAGCTTTGAGGAAAAGGGTATTGAATTCTTCTACACTCTTATTGATGATATAGTAGCCAGGGTTATACGTTCCGAAGGCGGAATGATATGGGCATGCAAGAATTATGATGGGGATGTGATGAGCGATATGGTATCAACGGCATTCGGCTCTCTTGCAATGATGACATCAGTTCTTGTATCTCCTACGGGTGTATATGAATATGAAGCTGCTCACGGAACGGTACAGAGGCATTATTACAAGCATCTTAAGGGTGAAGAAACATCCACCAATTCCGTTGCAACGATCTTTGCATGGACAGGAGCGCTTAAGAAGCGTGGCGAACTCGATGAGCTTCCTGAGCTTGTTGATTTTGCGACAAGGCTTGAAAGAGCAACGATCAATACGATTGAATCAGGAAGGATGACAAAGGATCTTGCATTGATAACTACGATCAAGGATCCCGTAGTGCTTAACAGTACCGATTTTATTAAAGAGATAAGAAAGACATTGGATAAGGAAGGTTGAGCTATTGGAAACGAGAGAAATATCACGGGCTGTGATTAGCCGACTGCCGCGATATTACAGGTACCTTGGAGAACTCAACGATGAAGGGGTGGAGAGGATATCCTCGCAGGAGTTAAGCAGTCTGATGAAGGTTACCGCATCACAGATAAGACAGGATCTGAATAATTTCGGGGGCTTCGGACAGCAGGGATACGGATATAATGTTAAGTTCCTCTATGATGAGATAGGAAATATCCTTGGCCTTGACAAAAAGCATAATCTGATACTGATAGGTGCGGGAAATCTGGGTCAGGCACTGGCCAATTACGTTAATTTTGAAAAAAGAGGATTCCTGATCAAGGGGATTTTTGATAAAAACAAGGATATACACGGAAAGCTTATCAGGAATATCCCTGTAAGACCCATGGATGAGATAGAGAGCTTCATGAAGGAAAACGATATTGATATCGCTATTCTGACCATTCCGAAATCAGGGGCTGTTGATATGGCCAAGAAGCTGGTTTCATACGGAATAAAGGGTATATGGAATTTCGCGCATGTGGATCTTAATGTTCCCGACAATATAGAGGTTGAGAATGTACATCTTTCGGAGAGCCTTATGAAGCTTTCCTATAATCTGGCAAACATTCAGGATAACAGATAGAATTTGACAGATAAGAAAAAGAGGTGGATGATATGCCCATTTCAGAAGAAAAATTCAAGGCGGCGCTCGCCGATAAGCATATACCGGTTTTGATTTTGGATAATAAATGGCATAAGCTTTTCAAAAGATCCGGAACCACTCCGCAGATAGAAGAACTGGAGAAGGAACTGACCGCACTTCTTAAACGGCAGGGGAAGCTGAACAGTGAGATGAAAAGCATTAAGAAGCTTAAGAGTGAACTGATGCAGAACATAGTCAGCAGTATGGACGGAGCAGATGAAAAAGCCGAGAAGAAGGTAAGCGAGAGTAAGCGCCTGATCAATGAATCCAATGAAAAGATGGAAGCCTACGAGGATGAGCTTTTAGAGCTCCCGCGTGAAATAGACCGCGTAAACCGGGAGCTTATGATACAATCGATGGCGCTGTGCTATGATCAGCTGTCGGAGAATACAGACGAAATAGAAAAGATAGCCGACTGGATCCATCAGATAAGAATAGAGCTCAAAAAAAACATAATCAAAAAACAGGAAAAAGAATTCTTAAATGCTGAACTGTATACATATATGCATGATATCTTCGGCCCCGATGTTATGGAGATATTCGACATGCGATATGAACCGACACTGAAGAAGCCTGAGAAGAAGGAAGAGGAAACAACAGAGAAAAAAGGAGAAGCGTGACCAGATGGAATACATATTAACTGCCGATGAGATGAAAAAGTGTGATGCATATACCATTGAACATTTTGGTGTTCCTGCTGTTGTTTTAATGGAGAGGGCGGCACTCAAATGCGTGGCGGCAATCATGCGTGAGAATTTTGACTTAAGACGTGTGCTTGTTGTATGCGGAAGCGGTAACAACGGGGGAGACGGTTTTGCGATAGCAAGGATACTTAACGAAAGAGATATTAAGGTTGATATCCTGTTTGCCGGTTCGCTGCTCCAGATGAGTCAGGAAACGAAGATAAATTATGAGTGCTGTGTTAAATACGGTATTCCCATAAGGTCGGCCGTAAAAGAGGATGAATACACGCTAATAATAGATGCCGTATTCGGAGTCGGGCTTAATAGACAGCTTGAAAAGGAGACTGCCGAATTTATAGATGGGATCAATACATTTAAGGAAAACGGCGCCAAAATAGTATCTGTTGATATTCCCTCCGGAGTAAATGCGAGCACGGGTGAGATTATGGGTGCAGCCGTAAAGGCAGATGTGACAATAACCTTTGCGTTTTATAAAAAAGGACTATTATTATATCCCGGAGCAGAATACACGGGGAAGCTTACGCTTGTCAACATAGGGATAACCGATGAATCGCTGAGCGCCATAAAGCCTTCCCTTAAGTGCCTTACAAGGAGAGACCTTATAAACGCAAAGCAGCTTAAAAGACCCAACAGGTCTCATAAGGGCACCTTCGGAAAGGTGCTTGTGGTTGCGGGAAGAGAGAATATGTCGGGATGTGCCCTGCTTGCCGCGCTGAGCTGTTTCAGATCCGGAGCCGGAATGGTAAGGGTGATAACCCATGTCAATAATAAACAGGCGCTCAATGAAAAGCTGCCGGAAGCCATTATAGATACCTATGAAGATATTATAGATACGGTTAAGCTTTCCGAAGCAGTGAAATGGGCTGACGTGACCGCGATAGGACCGGGTATAGGAAGGGATGCATTGGCCAGGGAGCTGTTTGAGTTCGTTTTCTTTAAATCATCCGGACCTTGTGTCATTGATGCGGATGCCATCAGCCTCTTAAAGAAATACAGAATGACTCTTAAGAACGGTACGGACAGGGATATAATAATAACCCCTCATATCGGAGAATTCTCCCGCTTCACCGGCGTGGAGAGGGACAAGGTCATGAATGACATAGTGAACGTAACCCTGGCCTGTGCGAGGAGTTATAATATCACATGCGTAACCAAGGATGCGAGGACCGTAATAGCCTCAAAGGAAGGTGAATGCAGCATAAATCTCTCCGGAAATAACGGAATGGCAACGGCGGGAATGGGCGACTGCCTTCTTGGGATCATTGCCGCATTTGTGGCAAGGGGTATGACTCCGTTTGATGCAGCTGTTTACGGGTGCTATATACACGGATGCGCCGGAGATAAGGCTGCTGTCAAAAGGGGTAAGAACGGACTTATGGCAAGTGACCTTATAGAAGAATTAAAGGATTTTTTGGAGGGATCCGATGAGTAAGAAACGTGTTGTCGCAAATGTTTCTCTTGATGCCATAGAGAATAACATAAGGAGCATGGAGAACCTTATATCTCCCGGAACCAAGATAATCGCGGTGATCAAAGCCGACGGATACGGTCACGGGGCATTGCAGATCGCTGTAAGGCTTGAACAGATAGAGTGCGTATTCGGATACGCGACCGCGACTGCAGAGGAGGCTTTCAAGCTGAGAAACGGAGGAATAAGAAAGCCGATACTTGTGCTTGGATATACATTTCCCGAGAATTATGAGGAAATGATACGCCTTTCCATACGTCCTGCCGTTTTCAAGGCTGAAACCGCGGAACAGCTTAACATTGCAGCTCATTCAGTACATAAGAAATGCCTGGTGCATATTAAGGTTGATTCGGGAATGTCAAGGATAGGTGTTCCGTGTAACGATGAGGGTATATCTGTTGCCGAAAAGATATCATCCTATGATATGCTCGAGGTCGAAGGCATTTTTACCCATTTTGCACGGGCCGATGAACCTGATATGAAGCCTGCATATGACCAGCTGCACAGGTTCGAAGGATTTCTGGAAAAGTGCAGAGCCATAGGTATTGATCCGGTATACAGGCATTGCTCAAACAGTGCAGCCATTATAAGAATGCCCGAAGCAAATATGGACCTTGTCAGAGCGGGGATCACGATGTACGGACTGTGGCCTTCGGGTGAAGAGGAAGATAATATACGTCTGGAACCTGCGATGGATGTGAAGAGCAGTATCGTATACATAAAAACGCTTGAACCGGGAACCGAGATAAGCTACGGCGGAATATTCAAAACAGATAAAAGAACACGGGTGGCAACGATTCCCGTCGGATATGCGGATGGATATCCGAGGTCACTTTCCAATAAGGGATATGTTCTGATAAGAGGCAGGAAGGCTCCCATTCTGGGGCGGGTATGCATGGATCAGCTTATGGTTGATGTTACCGACATACCGGAAGCCAGTGAATATGATGAAGTCACACTGCTTGGCAACTCGGAGGGCAGCACGATAACAGCGGAGGAGCTCGGGAAGCTGTCAGGAAGATTCAATTACGAGCTTGTGTGCGAGATATCGGACAGAGTGCCCAGAAAATATGTGTAGCGGGTCAGAACCGTCATCGGTCATTAGGAACTTGATAGATGAAGTAATAAATGATATTATATACTTTAGTGCAAAAAAACAAATATGAGGTGTAACGATGTCAGGACATTCAAAGTTTGCCAACATAAAGCATAAGAAAGAAAAGAATGATGCGGCAAAAGGAAAGATTTTTACTATTATCGGAAGAGAGATTGCAGTTGCGGTTAAGGAGGGCGGACCGGATCCGAATAATAATTCAAGACTGCGCGATGTGATCGCCAAAGCCAAGGCTAATAATATGCCAAATGATACGATCGACAGAGGGATCAAGAAGGCAGCCGGAGACGCCAACAGTGTAAATTACGAATATGTTTCATATGAAGGCTATGGACCCAACGGAATAGCTATCATAGTTGATGCCCTTACAGATAATAAGAACAGAACGGCAGCCAATGTAAGAAGCGCGTTTACCAAAGGAAACGGAAGCGTGGGTACGCAGGGCTGTGTATCATTTATGTTTGATAAGAAGGGACAGATCATAGTAGATAAGGAGGAATGCGATACCGATCCGGATGATCTTATGATGATGGCGCTGGATGCGGGAGCAGAGGATTTCTCCGATGAAGAAGACAGCTATGAGATCATAACCGATCCCGACAGCTTCAGTGATGTAAGGCAGTCACTTGAAGAACAGGGTGTTCCAATGATGTCGGCAGAGGTGACAATGATCCCTCAGACCTGGGTGACTCTTACAGACGAGACCGCGATCAAGAACATCCAGAAAACCCTCGATCTTCTTGATGATGATGACGATGTACAGGCAGTATATCACAACTGGGACGAGTAATTCGTTACAGCACACATAAATCCGTAAAAACTGCATGATCGTGCTTGCACAGATCATGCAGGGTTTGCGGATTTGGGTATTGGAACAATACCCACCACGAAAATCGCGAAGCGATTTGAGGGGGTGCTGTAACGAAAGCAACATCCAGAAATGGCGAAGCGATTTGAGTATTTATCATAAGGGGGACCGCTTGCGGTGGATTCCTTATGATATCAGGGGGTGCTGTGCATCTGCCATATCGTGAAAACTGTAATAGTAAATATGTAAAAGGAAATAATATGAGTATAGAAAACGACCTGACAGGCATGCTGTTTGACAACATGTCCCTTATGAAGAAGTTCAATAAGGACACATATGCAGATGCTTTCAATACCTATTACGAGAATTACAAACCACTGTTTGATTCGATAGAAAAGAACTGTAAAGATGCTGATGACAGAGACTCCTATTTAAGGGATCTTGCGACTTCATTTGTAAACAGAGCTGTTTCCGAAGAAGAAAGCATAGAAAAAAAGAGTGACAGGGAACATTTCATAATAGACCATAATTCGGTTCTTGCTGTCTATGTTCTGCCTGCCCTGCTGGAGGCACGAAGCGCTGAGCTTAAGTCTTTGGCTGATGAGATAGTAAAACAATGGAATGAAGCTTTTACAAGATATACCATAAGCTCGGGAACCTTCGCTGAGATAGACGGTGGGTTTAAGCGCAAGCTGTGCTATATTACGACGGCAGTATGTGAGAGCCTGGGGAAATCCGATGACTGTTATGAGTTAAAGACGTTAAGAGATTACAGGGATAATTATCTTTTATCGAATGAGGACGGCGTCAGGGTTGTTGATACATATTACAATATAGCTCCAACCATTGTAAACAGGATAGGCAAAAGCGGAGATTCGAAGAATATATACAGGAATATTTTCAACGAGTATATCAATCCTTGTATAGATCTTATCGAAAACGGAAAGCTTGATGAGTGCGAGAAGCTGTATTCCGAAATGGTATACTCTCTTAAGGAAAGATATATGGATAACAGAACTGAAAGGCAGGATGGATAATGAAGGATTATAATATAGGGACATTATGTGTACAGGCGGGATGGAAGCCTAAGAACGGCGAGCCCAGAGTACTGCCCATATACCAGAGTACTACATTTAAATATGAAAGCTCGGACGCCATGGGAAGGCTGTTTGATCTTGAGGACAGCGGTTATTTCTACACAAGGCTTCAGAATCCCACGAATGATTATGTCGCTGATAAGATTTGTAAGCTCGAGGGCGGAGTTGCTGCAATGCTTACATCATCCGGGCAGGCTGCCAATTATTATGCGGTCTTTAATATAGCGGAAGCCGGTGACCATGTAATAATGTCTTCGAAGGTATACGGCGGTACGTTCAATCTTCTTACGGCTACAATGAAGAAGATGGGAGTAGAGTGCAGCGTAGTGGATCCGGATGCGGATATCGAAGAAATAAATGCACTTTTCAGACCCAATACCAAGTGCGTTCTGGCTGAGACGATAGCCAACCCGGCG
Source organism: Lachnospiraceae bacterium (assembly GCA_024691125.1). Classification (GTDB taxonomy): domain Bacteria; phylum Bacillota; class Clostridia; order Lachnospirales; family Lachnospiraceae; genus UBA2868. The sequence continues at coordinate 36,823 of JAILNV010000007.1, forward strand.
GTTGTAATACTTGACATAGAGAAGTTTGCCAAGGCGGCACATGATCACGGAGTACCGCTCATTGTTGACAACACATTCCCGACACCGATAAACTGCAGGCCTTTTGAGTGGGGGGCAGATATAGTAACACATTCAACCACCAAATATATGGATGGCCATGCAATGTGTGTGGGAGGCTGTATTGTGGACAGCGGTAATTTCGACTGGACGAAGTACGCGGATAAGTTCCCAGGTCTTACTACACCCGATGAGACTTATCATGGTATAATATATACGGAAAAGTTTGGAAAGGCTGCATATATCACCAAGGCGACATCTCAGCTTATGAGGGATCTCGGATCGATCCAGTCACCTCAGAATGCTTTCCTTCTTAATGTTGGACTTGAGACACTTCATCTTCGTGTGCCAAGGCACTGCGAGAACGCGCTCAAAGCTGCAAAATACCTTAAGGATCATGAAAAAGTTGCCTGGGTAAGTTATCCCGGACTTGAAGATGACAGGTATCATTCTCTTGCCATGAAGTATATGCCGAACGGTACATGCGGCGTAATGTGCTTCGGAATAAAAGGCGGCAGAAGCGCAAGTATTGATTTTATGGACAGGCTTAAGCTTATAAGTATAGTAACTCATGTGGCTGATGCGAGATCGTGCGTCCTTCATCCCGCATCACATACACACAGACAGATGACTGATGAACAGCTTATAGAGGCAGGTGTTCAGCCGGATCTTATCAGGTTCAGTGTAGGTATAGAGGATGCAGACGATATTATAGCGGATCTCGAACAGGCACTGGCTTAGTGATGGCGGATTATTCATATGGACTTTAAAAAGGAACTGGCGACAAAGATAATAAGTATTGCGGCTCTGGTGGTACTTGGTTATATATTCTTTATATCCGTATACAACCAGATAATCGTACAAAGCGGAGGATTCTTCTATGTGATCATATTTGGCGGAATCCTTATTCTTGCGTTTGTACTTCTGAGCCTTGTGACTAAGATACTCGACATTTCGGATGAGGTTAACGATAATTTCATGTGGAATATTGTTGAGATCGTCATGCTTTGCTTCAGTGCATATCTGTTTCTTATTTTCAGGCTGTCATATAAATCATCGGTGCCGGCGGAAGAGACCATCATATACCGTGCAGCCGCACTGATGAAAGAGAAAGCCTTAAGTACCAAGGGAATGGATATGATATCGCATCTCATAACATATCCCTCACAGTATGTTTACGCACGTGTTCTTGCTGCATTTTTCAGGATAACGGATACGGGATCCGGAGCATTCGTGACTCTTAATGCCATTATCCTCATCCTTACGGCTTTTGTAATGGACAGGGTTGTAAGAAGAATAGCGGGACGCGCCTGCGGACTGCTTGCAGCAATATGCACGCTGTTTATTCCGTCGCAGTCCTTTGCGGTATATTCGTACAGCAGCGAATTCTTTCTCTGCTTTGTCATGATACTTACCTTTGACATACTGTTACTGGTAACAGATGGTAAGAAGAGAGACAAGAAGAGGATGATCGTATATGATGCGATACTGGGACTGCTTCTCGGGCTTTTATGCTTTACAGAGCCGCTCACATTTATATGCATAATAGCATTTCTTTTATATTTCCTTTACAGAAGGAAGGTAAAGGATCATTATCCGTGGCATGCATTTGCAGTTGTTTGCGGTGTGATGCTTGTGACACTGCTGATCTTCAATATATCTAAATCATCTGTCCTCAATAAAGGCTTTGGGGATGTGGTTGGAGGATCGTTCACGAGATTTTCTGTTTCTAAGAATCCTGAAACAGATGAAAAGTATACCTTTGGTGAGATATTCAAGCGTTTTCACAGTAATCTTGATAACCAGAATACAAACGTAAACGATAACTACCTCTTCCTGGAAGGAAAGGACGGAGAGGCTTATACAAAAACAAACAGCGCATGGTTTACCCTCGGCACTCAGATGAGCTATATGTTTATTATCGTAATGTCAATAGCATGCGCATATTATATGCTGAGGAATAAACACAGAGAAGTGATCCCGTGTCTTCTGCTTCTGTTTGGAAGCTTTATTATGCTTTTTTACCGCTCTACGAAGGAGAACAGTACGTATTATCTGTTCGAGGTCCTGATGATCATCGGGTGCACCGGACTTCATTATATGTATATGAACCATCATTCGGATATTCCCGTGCTTCTTAGCGAAATGGCCAATTCACCCACGATGAGTCCGGCAACGCTGGCAGGAACGCTCGCCCGTGCGAAGGCACTTATATTTGTTGACCACAGCAGAGATAAAGAGGCTAAGATCGAAATAAGTGAAGCACAGGCAATAGCTCAGAATTCAATGGATGATCAGTTCACGGCGGACAGCTCTCCGGATCAGGGGAACAGAGTAAATGAAAACATAGCATCCGAATTCAGTATTTTCTCGGGTGGTGTGTCCGATTACGAGGACGGTGTGTTCGGAGGACAGGTCGGAGATATGTTCGGAACAGTTCCGAAGCCCGAGGCAGTTCAGCCGGAAGAACCGGTCAAGGTCGGAACGGGAGATTTTATCGCACAGAGCCTTGATGATATAGGAAGGCTTGCGGAACAGTATACGGAAGATTCGGCAGGCGGATATACCGATGATGCATATGAAGAGTATCCCGAGGAGTATGCGGATACATATGATGAATATTCGGACGAACAGGGTGGCTATACCGAAGAATATGAGGAATATCCGGAAGAGTATGAGGAATATCCTGAAGAATATGAAGAATATCCCGAAGACTATGCGGAAGATTACGGGGAATATCCGGAGGACTATACAGAAGAGTATGAGGACTATCCTGAGGAGTATGAGGACTATCCCGAAGAGTCAGGCGGAGAATACGGACAGTATACCGAAGAACAGCCGCAGCAGTCCGGTGAATATCAGCAGCAGACAGTTGAATATCAGCAGCCGCAGGATGTGCAGAAGCAGGATGAAGGACAGCCGAGAAAGAAATCGGCGTTCAGCAATACATCGCATGCTCTTGGATTCAATATGGAGAATGGTTTCTTTGATCATGGATTTAAGGAAGGTATTGATTATGAGACCACATACTTTGATGAGCCTGAAGCCGATATAGATGAACCCTTACCCGGATATGAGGATGGTCTGTCCATATATGCGGAGGATGACTGGTTTGCTGACGAAAACGATAATCCGATGCAGAATCCCGGTGCAGTGCCTGCCGCAGAAGAGGCTTATTCCGAATCCGTACAAATGCCGGATGCAGTACCGGCAGCCGAAGAACAGCCGGTAGCAGTTGAAACGGCAGAAGCGGCTCAGGGATCGGAGACAGGTACCGGTACCGGACCCGTAAAGAAGAGGGTTATTAAGAAAAAAGTTGTGAGACGTGTAGTTAAGAAGACTAATTCATAGTTTTGGATAAATTCATTAAAATTAGTGTTGCATAATCGGTGATTTTTTAATATAATTTTTTGGTAAGTCAATTACAGGCTTCCGTGGCTCAGTTGGTAGAGCAACGCATTCGTAATGCGTAGGTCGCCGGTTCGAGTCCGGCCGGGAGCTGTGACTGTTATTTGGGGACAACACGGGCGCCAGCTTCGAAGTTGTCCTTTCTATTTACTAAATTAATGCTTTATGATAAATTAGATGGTAATTATATGATTCCAACACAGAAAGTAAGAGGATAATGTAAATGGCTCAATTGTGGGGTGGAAGATTCGAAAAGGAAACGGATGAGCTTGTATATGCTTTTAATGCGTCAATATCCTTTGACAAAAAGCTTTACAAGCAGGACATAGCCGGAAGCAAGGTACATGCAAGAATGCTTGCGAAACAGGGTATAATTACCGCTGAGGATGAGAAGGCAATACAGCTGGGCCTTGATTCCATCCTTGATGATATCGAATTCGGCAATATTGAGATAACCGATGAATATGAGGATATCCACAGCTTCGTTGAGGCTAATCTTACTGAAAGAATAGGAGAGGCAGGAAAGAAGCTGCATACCGGAAGAAGCAGGAATGATCAGGTCGCTCTTGATATGAGAATGTATACAAGGGATAGGGTTCTTGAAACAAGAGGGCTTATCATACAGCTTCTCAGCACTCTTGATGATCTGATGGAGAAGCATATAGATACATACATGCCGGGATTCACGCATCTGCAGAAGGCGCAGCCCGTTACTCTGGCTCATCATCTTGGAGCATATTTCGAGATGTTTAAGAGAGATTATCAGCGGCTCTATGATATATTTGACCGTATGAATTTCTGCCCGCTCGGAGCAGGAGCCCTTGCAGGGACCACTTATCCTCTGGACAGGAAATATACAGCCAAGGCACTTGGATTCTACGGACCTACATTAAACAGTATGGATTCTGTATCTGACAGGGATTATCTGATAGAATATCTGGCAGCTGCCTCAACAATAATGATGCATCTGAGCCGTTTCTGCGAAGAGATAATTATATGGAACAGTAATGAGTACCGCTATATTGAAATAGATGATGCATTTTCCACGGGGAGCAGCATAATGCCTCAGAAAAAGAATCCGGATATAGCAGAGCTGATAAGAGGCAAGACCGGAAGGGTATACGGGGCGCTTATGTCACTGCTCACAACAATGAAAGGAATTCCGCTTGCGTATAATAAGGATATGCAGGAAGACAAGGAACTCGTATTTGACGCCATGGATACAGTGAACGGTTGTCTTATGTTATTCAACGGCATGATCAGGTCGATAAAGTTCAATAAGGACATAATGGCAGCCAGTGCAATGAACGGATTTACCAATGCCACAGATGCAGCAGATTATCTTGTAGGGAGAGGAGTTCCGTTCCGGGATGCGCATGGTATCATAGGACGGCTTGTGCTTTACTGTATAGAAAGGAAATGTTCCATTGATGAGTTGTCCTTAGAGGAGCTAAGGGAGATATGTCCGAAGTTCGACGAAGGCGTATATGATGCCATAAGTCTTAAGACCTGTGTCAGGAGAAGACTCACAATGGGTGCTCCGGGCCACAGGGCAATGGAGGAAGAGATCCTTTCATGCAGGGAATTCCTTAAGAAGGCTAAGGAAGCAGAGAATGAGGTAAACAGTTTTTACAATGAATGATGAAGTGATGAAACAGAAGCTATATCATTCTTTAACAATAATACCGGGAAAGTGAGGAGATTATTATGAGTGAGAAATTAAAGGTAGGAATACTTGGCGGAACGGGAATGGTCGGACAGAGATTTATATCTCTTCTTGAGAACCATCCATGGTTTGAAGTAGTTACGATAGCGGCCAGCGCAAGGAGTGCCGGCAAGAGGTATGAGGATGCGGTAGGAGACAGGTGGAAGATGACCACTCCCATGCCGGAGGCTGTTAAGGATATTGTTGTAATGAATGTAAGTGAGGTTGAGAAGGTTGCATCTACCGTCGACTTTGTATTCAGCGCAGTGGATATGACAAAGGATGAGATAAGGGCGATAGAGGAAGAGTACGCTAAGACCGAGACTCCCGTTGTTTCCAATAACAGTGCCCACAGGTGGACTCCGGATGTTCCTATGATAATTCCCGAGATCAATCCCGAGCATGTTGAGGTTATAGAGGCACAGAAGAAGAGGCTTGGAACGACCAGAGGCTTTATTGCCGTAAAACCTAACTGTTCAATACAGAGCTATGCTCCCGTACTTGCAGCATGGAAGGAATTCGAACCTGTTGAGGTTGTGGCTACGACCTATCAGGCTATTTCGGGTGCTGGCAAGACCTTTAAGGACTGGCCGGAAATGGAAGGAAATATCATTCCTTATATCGGAGGCGAGGAAGAGAAGAGCGAGCAGGAGCCTTTAAGGATACTCGGTAAAGTCGTTGACGGTAAGATAGAGAAGGCATCTTCACCGCTTATAACGACCCAGTGTATAAGGGTGCCGGTGTTAAACGGACATACCGCAGCGGTATTTGTAAGGTTTAATAAGAAGCCTACGAAGGAACAGCTTATTGAGAAGATGGTGAGCTTCTCGGGTGAGCCGCAGAAGCTTGAGCTTCCGAGTGCACCGAAGCAGTTCATACAGTATCTTGAAGATGATAACCGTCCTCAGGTAACGATGGATGTTGATTATGAAAGAGGAATGGGTGTATCTATCGGCCGTCTTCGCGAGGATACGTTATTTGATTACAAGTTCGTAGGCCTTTCACATAATACCGTAAGAGGAGCTGCGGGCGGAGCTGTACTGTGCGCAGAGCTTTTAAAGGCTAAAGGTTATATTCAGGCGAAATAGTCGTTTGTTTGCGTTAGGCGGGGGTTACAATGGCATTTAAGCGTATTTCAGAGCTTAAGACACTAAACAATTATTATAACAGGAACGATAATCAGATAGTTGTCCTTTATGGAAGCAGATACAGCGGGAAGCATTCCCTGTTAAGGGAGTTCCTTAAGGGCAAGCGGTTCTTTTACTATGCGGCAAGAGCCTGCTCCGATGAAGAGCAGCTTAAGCAGTGGTATGACGAGCTGAAGGACGCTCTTCCAAGGAATGAACAGATCAAAGAGGGATATTCGGGCATTATCTCGACCATGATCGCCCAGAAGACAGATATAGGGAAGAGGATAATAGTTGTTGACGAGTTTCAGAATATAATAAAGGGCGGAAATGAATTTATGGAGGCTGTTGTACAAGGAGCCCACAGCAGGCTTAACCAGGTACAGAGCCCCGTATTGTTCCTGCTCTGTTCATCGTCTGTATACTGGGTAGAGAACCAGATGGTCGACAGGCTTAAGGAGCTTGCCTTTGAAATATCGGGACTGCTAAGGCTTAACAACCTGAGATTTCTTGATTTCACCAAATATTTCAAGAATTATGACATGGAAGCAAGTGTTGAAGCCTATTCAGTAATAGGCGGAAGCCCCATGCTCTGGGAGCTTTGGGATGATGAGAAGACGGTAGCAGAGAATATATGCAGGCTGGCGCTTAAGGAAGGCGGCCCTTTATACGAATACGGAAATAATCTTCTTCCGTCGGAATTAAGAGAGCCGGTTGTATATAATACGATCCTTTCGGCACTTGCCCAGGGAAAGAACAAGCTTAACGATATTTATAAATACACAGGCTTCTCAAGAGCCAAGATATCGGTCTATCTTAAGAATCTTATAGAGCTTGAGATGGTAGCGAAGATAGATTCGGTTAATACTGCCGGACATGAGAATGTTCAGAAGGGTATCTACAGAATAGTTAATCCCTACGCAAGGTTTTGGTATAAATATATATTTAAGAATTATTCGAGGCTTGTATTTACACCTCCGGAGAAGTTTTTTAACCGTTATATTGCTCCGACCTTTAAAGCATATACGGCATACTGCTTTACGGACGTCTGTGCGGAGTATCTTGATATCCTGAATCAGATGGATAAGCTGAGCTTTCGGTATAATCAGCGTGGTGTTTGGGTTGGCAAGGTAGGTACAATTGATACCGTGGCCACGGATGACAACGGACACACCCTTGTTGCATTATGTAACTGGGAGAATCCTCTTATGAAATATGAGGATTATGAATGGCTGATGTTCTGTATCAAGCAGGCCAAGCTCAATGTGGATGCGATATACCTGTTTTCGGCAGGGGACTTCGATCTGGAGCTTAAACAGGAAGCAATGATAAAGGATAATATAAGGCTGATCGACGGTTCTCAGCTCTGATAAATGACACAGAGGTACCTGTTATTTGGGAAAGAAACTTATAATTACCGAGAAACCCTCCGTTGCCCGTGATTTTGCCAGAGTTCTTAATGTTAAGGGCAACAGGGACGGATATATTGAAAATGATGAATATGTGATCTCCTGGTGCGTGGGCCATCTTGTCGGGATGCTGTATCCGGAAGAGTACGACATAAAATATAAAAACTGGAAGCTTCAGGATCTTCCTTTCCTGCCCAAAGAGTATAAATACGGTGTTCTTAAGCCGGTGGAAAAGCAGTACGGTATAGTGAACGGACTGCTGCACAGGGAGGATATCGATACGGTATACTGGGCAGGCGACTCGGGAAAAGAAGGACAGACCATTGAAGAGAATATACGTAACTTTGGCGGCGTCCGCGACGGAATGAATGAGCTGCGTGTCTGGATCGATTCGCAGACGGATGATGAGATAATACGTGGGATTCGGGAAGCCAAAGCAATGAGCGAGTACGATAATCTCGGTAAGTCCGGAATAATGCGTACGATAGAGGATTATGCCCTTGGTATTAACTTCTCGAGGGTACTGTCGCTTAAGTACGGAAGGATGATAAATGATGCCGCAGCCACGAAAAAATATGCTGCGATCGCTGTCGGACGTGTGATGACCTGTGTGCTCGGTATGGTAGTGAACAGGGAGCGCGAAATCAGGAATTTCACTGAGACGCCTTTTTTTCGTGTTATAGGCAATCTGACAGAAGAGAAGATAGCTGCGGAATGGAAGGCGGTTGAGGGCTCGCAATATCATAACAGCCCTCTTTTATATAAAGAGAACGGATTTAAGAAGCGTGAGGATGCCGAAAAGCTTATAGAGGAACTTGACGGCAAACCGGCGGTGGTTGAATCGGTGGAGAGATCCACATCAAAGAAGAAACCACCACTTTTGTTTAATATAACAGAGCTGTCTGCCGAGTGCGCCAAGCGTTTTAAGATAACACCCAATTCAACGCTTCAGATAGCGCAGGATCTGTATGAACAGAAGTTTACCACATATCCCAGAACCGATGCCCGTGTGCTAACTACAGCAGTAGCAAAGGAAATAAATAAGAATCTGAACGGACTTAAGGCATATGAGCCTACAGCGAAATTCACTGAAAAGATATTAAATGACAGGCTGTATGCAGGCCTTGAAAAGACTCAGTATGTTAAAGATGCGGATGTGACCGATCACTATGCGATCATACCGACAGGGCAGACAAAGAATCTGTCAGGATTATCGGATCTTCATAAGAAGGTTTATGATCTTATAGTACGCAGATTCCTAAGTATTTTCTATCCTCCCGCAGAGTATGTTTCGGTTAAGCTTACGGTATCTGTTGAAAAAGAGAAGCTGTTTTCGACGGCCAAGATACTTTCAAAAAAAGGCTATATGGAAATAGCGGGCGTTACGAAACAGAAGGATGATGAGGAAGGTGAGCTTAGCGAGGACGGAAAGAAGAAGGTCCTTGCATGGATAGAGAAGCTTAAGAAGGGCGATATGCTCGACGTTGATTCCTATGATATAAAGGAAGGTAAGACATCTCCGCCCAAACGCTATACTGCGGGAACAATGATGCTTGCGATGGAGAACGCCGGTAATCTTATTGAAGATGAGGAACTGAGAGAGCAGATCAAAAAGACCGGAATAGGAACCTCGGCGACCAGAGGCCAGATCATTAAGAAGCTGGTGGATATAACATATCTTAATGAAAATAAGAAGACTCTGATCCTGACGCCGTCGAATCTGGGCGAAATGGTTTTCGAAGTGGTGGATATGAATATTCCCACGCTCCTTAACCCTGAAATGACAGCCAACTGGGAGAAGGGACTCGAGGGTATAATCAACGGTACAGTGGACGCATCTGATTACCGTACTAAGCTCGAGGATTATATAAGACGTGAAACCGACAGAATGATAGCGGGGGATATGATAACGACTCTCGCAGGAAGGATCAATCCGTTCACAGGCAAGGGAAGCAAAGGTGCAGCAACCCGTAAGCCTCTGGGACTCAAGTGTCCGAAATGCGGTGGGGAGCTTACGACAACATCTTTCGGATACGGATGCAGCAATTATTGGAACAAAGAGAACAAATGTGATTTCTCTGTCGGTAAAATAGCCGGTGTAATTATAAGCGAGGAGGATTTTTCCGCGCTTATTAACAATGGAAGGACGAAGGTTATTGACGGCTTCGTAAGCTCGAAAAAGAAGAAATTCAGTGCTGCACTGAAGCTTGTAAGAGAAGAGGACGGTAAATACAGGGCTGTTTTTGACTTCGATAATTCAGGAACGTACAGAAGAAGCGGAAGTCCGGTGCAGGCTTCGGTTAGAAAAGGATCCGGAGAGACAGACGACAATAAAATAACTACAGATATGCAAACGCTTGACGGCCTGCTGTGTCCGGTATGCTCCGGGAAGCTGCTCAGGAACTCCTCCGGCGAATACATATGTGAGAATCATGGAAGGATATCGAATGGAAGCTGCAGGTTCATGATTGGGAGCATTCTTGGACACAGGGTTACAGAAGAAGAGCTTAATGAACTTGTCACTAATGGGATTACAGGTGTTATAAATGGATTTACCAGCAAGAAGGGTAGACTGTTTGACGCAAGGCTTAAGCTTGACAGGGATGAAAAAGGAAACATAACAGGTATGTCTTTTGATTTTGACAGGACCGAAGCAAAAAATTAAACAATTTTTCAAACAACAGAGTACAATCAGCAGATTTTGTGATAAAATAATATTTACGTAGGCTTGGGAATATTAATGACACTTGAAGAATTCAGACAATTAAGCAAAGACATAATATATCTTGACGGTGCAACGGGTACGAACCTTATGAAGAGGGGAATGCCCAGGGGTGTATGTCCCGAGACCTGGATACTTGACAACAGAGAAATAATGGCAGGGCTTCAGCTTGAATATTTTGAAGCGGGCACCAATATTGTATTGGCGCCTACTTTTACTGCGAACAGGCTAAAGCTGATGGAATACGGGCTTGAGGAAAGGATCGGAGAGATCAATCGCGAGCTGGTCGGAGTGTCGAAAGAGGCAAGAGACCGGTTCTTAAAGAGCAATCCATCTGCAAAGGCTTATGTTGCTGCTGATCTTACCATGACGGGAAGACAGCTTAAGCCGATGGGTACGCTTGATTTTGAAGAGCTTGTTGATATATATAGGGAACAGCTTGGATATATTACGGATGCAGGGGTGGATGTCATTATAGTGGAAACGATGACCTCGCTTCAGGAGACAAGGGCTGCGCTTATAGCGGCAAGAGAGACCTGTGATCTGCCTGTCCTGTGTTCGCTTACCTTTGAAGAAAACGGCAGAACTCTTTTCGGAACAGACGGTATGACAGCAGTGTCCGTTCTTGAGAGCCTGGGTGCTGCTGCTGTAGGAGCCAACTGTTCGACAGGACCCGACAGGATGGCTAAAGTGACAGAAGCCATGGCCGGTCTTTCGAATATTCCGATAATTGCCAAGCCCAATGCCGGAATGCCTTCACTTGACACTGACGGAAACACCGTCTACAACGTGGGCCCGGATGAATTCGCAAATCAGATGCTTCAGCTTGTTGAGAGCGGGGCTTCCATAATAGGTGGGTGTTGCGGTACGACGCCCGATCATATAAGGGCTTTACATGATCTTACGAAAGATTTAAAGCCTGTACCTCATAAAAGGGATGAGAACGTAAGGTTCTTATCATCAGAAAAAAGCACTGTATGTTTTGATACAGGATCAAGGTTCATGATCGTGGGAGAGAGGATTAATCCCACAGGAAAGAAGAAGCTGCAGGAAGAGCTTCGTAACGGCTCGTTTGAGATGGTGCATGATTTTGCTTTATCACAGGAGGAGAACGGAGCGGCGCTGCTTGACATAAATGTCGGAATGAGCGGAATTGATGAGATGGCGACAATGCTTACGGCCATTGAAGAGGTTACGACCCATGTTTCACTTCCGTTAGTAATAGATTCGAGCCATACCGATGTGATCGAACAGGCGCTTCGCAGGTATCCCGGAAGAGCGCTTATCAATTCCATCTCTTATGAGAAGGTTAAGTTCGATAATCTGCTTCCGATCGCGAAGAAGTACGGAGCAATGTTCATACTGCTTCCGTTATCGGATGAGGGACTGCCGAAATCGCTGGATGAAAAGAAGCAGATAATAGGAAAGATACTGAAAAAGGCGGATGAACTCGGAATTTCACGTAACGATATTATCGTAGACGGTCTCGTGGCAACTGTGGGAGCGAATAAGAAGGCTGCTCTTGAGACACTTGAAACCATAAGATACTGCAAGGAAGAGCTGTCACTTCCTACCATAGTGGGTCTGTCCAATATTTCCTTCGGACTGCCGGAGAGAGCCAATGTGAACTCGGCATTTCTCAATCTTGCCATACAGAACGGACTTACGATGGCCATATCGAATCCGTCGCAGCATCAGCTTGTTGCGGGTGCGCTGGCAACAGACATGCTCCTTAACAAAGAGGATGCGGATTTAAGATATATAGAATATATTAATTTTTTAAAGGAACAGTATCCCGATATGGCAGCCATGGGAACGATCGCGTTAAAGAGCGATTCCGTACAGGGCGTTTCCGGAAATAATGGCGCTGTTAACGTTAACAGCGGCATTTCGAAAAAGAATGCAGATAAAGGACATGCAGACACAGAACAGGCAGCAAAAAATAATACAGATAATAAAGAGAAGAATATTGACATAATAAAGAAGGCTGTTATTTCTGGCAACAAATCAGGAATAACAGATCATGTAAAGGAAGCGCTTGACAGTGGCAGAAAGGCTCAGAGCATATTGGATGACAGCCTTTTGCCAGGAATAAACGAGGTAGGATCACTTTTTGAATCGGGAAGATATTTCCTGCCGCAGCTTATTGCAAGCGCCGAAGCGATGCGTACTGCAATTGATTATATGGAGCCTTATCTTAAAAATGACGGGGAGAAAGAAGAGAAGGCCAGAATAGTTATAGCGACCGTAAAGGGAGATATCCATGATATAGGAAAGAATCTCGTGGCTCTGATGCTCAGGAATTACGGTTTCAAGGTTTACGATCTCGGAAAGGATGTTTCAAAGGAAGAGATAATAGGGAAGGCCAAGGAAGTAGATGCCGACATCATAGCACTGTCCGCACTGATGACAACGACCATGCAGGAAATGAGGGAGGTTATCAGGTGCGCACGGAAGGAAGGTCTGAGAGCGAGCGTAATGATAGGGGGTGCAGTCATAACACAGGATTATGCCGATGAGATCAAAGCGGAGGGGTACAGCCGGGATGCGCAGGAAGCGGTCAAGCTGGCTGAGAGACTCATTAAGGCTTACAGTTAATGACCCGGGAAGAAACTGATTCCCGCCACTTTGTTAAATAACCGTTGCGGAATAAATAATGCAAGGGTGTTTAATATAAAAAAATAAAGGAGAAGGGTTATGGCAAAAAGACGAAAGAATTCTCATTCTGCGGCTGCCATTAATGCGATCGCCGGTAGTGAAAAAGCTGTAGCCGATAAAACTGACAAGGCAAAAGAAGCTGTGTCAGAGGTGACAGAAGCGGTCAAAGAAACCGTAACGGAGGCCACGGATAATATATCCGAAAAGGCAGAAGAAGCTGCGGTTAAGACTGAGGAAGCAGTAAAAGAGACCGGCGCCGAAGATGCAGTAAAAGAAGCTGCCGAAAAGGCGGAAGAGACCGTGGAAGAAGCTGCAGAGAAGACCGAAAATGCTGTAAAAGAGGTTGCAAAAAAGGCAGAGGAAGCTACAGAGAAAACTGAACATTCTGTTAAAGAAACAGTCGAAAAGACGGAAGAAATAACGGAAGAAGCAGTCGAAAAGACGGAAGAAGTAACGGAAGAAGCAGTTGAAAAGACGGAAGAAATAACGGAAGAAACTGCCGAGAAGGAAGAAGAAGCTGTTGAGAAGACAGAAGAAGCTGTTGAGAAGACAGAAGAAGCTGTTGAGAAGGAAGAAGAAGCTGTCGAGAAGACAGAAGAAGCTGTTGAGAAAGCGGAAGATACTGTAAAAGAAGCCGAAGAAAAGGCTGAAGCCGCTGCAGAAACAGCAGATAAGACAGAGGAAGCGGTCAAAAAGACAGAAGAGGCTGCAGAGGAAGCAGAAGAAGCTGCCGAAGTAAAAGAGAAGGCTGCGGAAACAACTGTTAAAGAGGAGTCAAAAGGGGAAGCAGTAAAAGAAACAGCAACCGTTAACACATTAGATAAAGAAACAGCCGCAGTTACAGAGGCAGTAAAGGAGATAATCGTGGAAAATAACAATAACCCAAGAATTGAAGAATTATTAAACAACAGTGCAAAGAAGCTTTCAAAGAAGCAGCGTAAGGCAAATGACAAGGAACTCATCGATTGCATGAAGAACGATGACATGAAGGTGCTGGCAGCACTTCTTATGGATGTCAGGGATAAGAATGATTCCAAGCTTTCATATACCAAGGCTCAGGTTTATTTCGCAATGGCTACTTCAATACTTGCCCTTGTTCTTGTATGCTGTGTTTCGTGGGCAGTGTTGAGCATCATTCCCGAGATCAACAATATAACCAATCAGGCAAACGTTATAATGGGACAGGCTAATGAGACCATAGTCCAGGCCAATGAGGCAATAGCTCAGGCTAATGGCGTACTCACCGATGTTCAGCCTGTAGTAGCTAATCTGAATGAAGTAACCAACGACCTTGCAGGCGCTGACCTGACAGGTATGCTTGAAGATGTAGACGCTCTTGTTGTTTCAAGTGAGAAGAACATGGGTGAGGCTCTTCAGACAATAACGGAGATAGATATCAAATCGCTTAATGATGCAATATCCGACCTGAGTGCGATAGTTGCGCCGTTGGCGGGAATGTTTAGAAGATAACGGAAAAGGCAGGAAGGTTTTAAGCTTTATGTTAGGTGCTGATGCAATAGCAAGATGCCTGCTTGAAGAGCAGGTGAAGGTAATATTCGGATATCCGGGAGTGGCAATATGTCCTTTCTTCAACAGTATGCTGTCAGTGGATATAGACAGAGTACTTGTAAGAACAGAACAGAATGCGGCACATATGGCAAGCGGTTACGCGAGAATATCGGGTAAAGTCGGTGTGTGTGTTGCCACATCCGGTCCGGGTGCTACCAATCTTATTACAGGGATAGCAACTGCTTATGCCGATTCTATCCCTCTTGTATGTATAACGGGTCAGGTTAATTCGGAACAGCTTGGTTCGGATGTTTTTCAGGAAGCAGATATAACAGGAGCTGTAGAATCATTCGTGAAATACAGCTATCTGGTTAAGGATGCCGACGATATTCCGAGAATATTCAAAGAAGCATTTCATATCGCGTCCACCGGAAGAAAAGGTCCGGTACTCATCGATGTCCCCATCGATATTCAGAATGCCCCTGTAGGTAAGTTCTATTATCCTTCGGAGGTTAATCTCAGAACCTATAAGCCGACGGTAAAGGGGCATGTAGTACAGATTAAAAAGGTCATCAAGGCTATAGAGAAAGCCAAACGTCCCATAATATGTGCGGGAGGCGGAATACATCTTTCCAATGCGGCAAAGGAATTACGTGATTTTGCCCACAAATGCGGTATTCCGGTAGTAAGCACTTTGATGGGACTCGGTGTTATGCCCACAGATGATCCGCTGTATTTCGGCATGGTGGGCAACAACGGCAAATCATATGCCAACCGTGCGATGAATGAGTCGGATCTTACGATCATGATAGGAGCAAGAGTAGCTGACAGAGCGATCTCGCAGCCCGATCTTGTCATGGATAATACGGTACTTGTACATATCGATGTTGATCCCGCAGAAATAGGAAAGAATGTAGGTCCTCATATACCTCTGGTAGGTGATATCAAGAACATACTTGAGGATATGGAGAAGTATGAAACTGACTGCAGCTGCGGTGAATGGATAGACACTCTTAATGAATATAAGAGAAATGAACCGGAGCGTAAGGCTCCGCGTAAGGAATATGTGGATCCCGCAAAGTTCATTGCCATGCTGTCCGACAAGCTTGATGATGATGCAATATACGTTGCTGATGTGGGTCAGAACCAGATGTGGTCATGCGGATATCATAAGGTTAAGAACGGAAGATTCCTTACATCGGGCGGTATGGGGACTATGGGTTATTCAATCCCGGCCGCGATCGGTGCCAGAGCCGCTGCTCCGGACAGACAGATAGTTGCCGTATGCGGTGACGGTTCTTTCCAGATGTCAATGATGGAACTGGCCACAATGCAGCAGCATAAGCTTCCGGTTAAGATAATCATCTTCCATAACGGATATCTTGGTCTTGTAAGAGAGTATCAGTATAATACTTATAAGGCTCATTATTCGGTAGTGGATCTTTCGGGTTCCCCGGATTTCGGTAAGCTGTCCGCAGCCTACGATGTTCCTTTCTTCAGGCTTGAAAATATGGACAATGCATCGGAAGTCATAGATGAATTCCTTAGCATTAAGGATCCGGCGCTTATGGAGATAATGATCGATCCGTTGGATGTTGTTAAATAATCAATTGGATCTGAATAAATAATTTTATCCTGTAAATATGGATGGTAAAAGATGAAGAGACTGTATTCTGTATTGGTTGAGAACAGATCGGGCGTACTGAGTAAGGTGGCCGGTCTGTTTTCAAGACGTATGTTTAATATTGATTCGCTGGCTGTCGGTGAGACCGATGATCCCGGCGTAAGCTGTATAACAATAGTATCGTCGGGAGAGCAGGGAACGCTTGAACAGATAGAAAAGCAGCTTAACAAAAAAATAGATGTGATTAAGATAAAGACATTCTCGGAAGAGGAAAGCATAAGCCGTGAGCTTATCCTTGTCAAGGTTAAATACAACAAGGGTAACCGGAGGGAGATCATGGAGATCTGTGAGATCCTTAACGCTTCCATAGTTGATATGAGTAAGAATCTTATGACCATACAGCTGTGCGATACACCGGAGAGAACAAGGCTACTTATACAGATGCTCGCTTCGATAAGCATTGTAGAGGTGGCCCGTACCGGCACTCTGGCCCTTCAGAAATGTGCATTAAGCGATTAGAATCAGAAAGATTATAAAGAAATATTGATTGGTGGTATAAAGATGCAGAGAAAAGTTTTTCAGTTACTTGTAGACAATCAGGCGGGTGTTTTAAGCCGTATTTCGGGCCTTTTCAGCAGGAGAGGCTATAATATAGAGAGTATAACGGCAGGAACGACATCCAATCCGAAATACACAAGGATAACCATAGTGGCAAACGGAGATGAAGCGATACTTGACCAGATAGAGAAGCAGGTAGGTAAGCTTATAGATGTCAGAAAGGTATGGGAGCTTGAACCCGAATCATCCGTATACAGGGAGCTCATACTTATTAAAATAAGAGCTACAGATACCCAGAGACAGGCGATCGTATCTGTGACAGATATTTTCCGTGCCAAGATCATCGACGTGGATATTGATTCAATGATAATCGAGCTTACCGGAAACCAGAGCAAGATAGATGCTTTCATTAATCTGTTAAAGGGATATGAGATCCTGGAAATAGCAAGAACCGGTATAGCCGGTCTTACCAGAGGCTCGGAAAACATAACCATACTTGAATAAACGGAACACGGAGATCAATTAATAAGTAAACAACCGGAGGCTATTACTGACGGTTAATATAAAATTAATATTTTAGGAGGATAATGTAATGGCAAAGATTTATTACCAGGAGGATTGTAACCTTTCAGCTATCGAAGGGCAGACCATAGCAATTATAGGTTACGGAAGCCAGGGTCATGCGCATGCGCTGAATGCAAAGGAATCGGGATGCAATGTTATCATTGGTCTTTATGAGGGTTCAAGATCATGGGATAAGGCTGTAAAGCAGGGATTCGAGGTTTACACGGCTGCTGAGGCTGCTAAGAAGGCTGATATTATCATGATCCTTATAAATGATGAGAAGCAGGCTGATATGTACAAGCAGGATATCGAGCCCAATCTTGAGGCAGGAAATATGCTTATGTTCGCACACGGCTTCAATATTCATTTCGGATGTATAGTACCGCCCAAGGATGTTGATGTTACGATGATAGCTCCCAAGGGGCCCGGCCATACAGTTCGTTCAGAGTATCAGGCAGGCAAGGGTGTTCCGTGTCTGGTCGCAGTAGAGCAGGATGCAACAGGCAAGGCTCTTGAAAAGGCACTTGCATATGCACTGGCTATCGGCGGAGCAAGGGCAGGCGTTCTTGAGACAACCTTCAGAACAGAGACAGAAACAGACCTCTTCGGTGAGCAGGCAGTTCTGTGCGGCGGTGTATGTGCACTTATGCAGGCAGGCTTCGAAACACTGGTTGAGGCAGGATATGATGAGAGAAATGCATATTTCGAGTGTATCCATGAGATGAAGCTCATCGTTGACCTTATCTATCAGTCAGGCTTTGCAGGAATGAGATATTCGATCTCCAATACAGCAGAGTACGGCGATTATATTACAGGTCCCAAGCTTATAACAGAAGAGACCAAGAAGACCATGAAGAAGATCCTGTCAGATATCCAGGATGGTTCTTTCGCAAAGCAGTTCCTGCTTGATATGTCACCTGCAGGACGCCAGGTACACTTTAAGGCTATGAGAAAGCTTGCATCAGAGCATCCTTCAGAGAAGGTCGGAGAAGAGATCCGTAAGCTTTACAGCTGGAACAATGAAGAGGATAAGCTTATTAATAACTAATCCTTGCATTTACCACATATTTGTGTTAAATTATTGTTTGTTGCTGAATTCAGCGTAGTTTGTATGGATTGGCTGAATTTATAAGGTTAAGTAGATGGTCCTCTGTATTATCCAGGTATTAGAAGAATTGCGGTATTCCTGCCGCTAAGGCATCATAAGGAATCCACCGCAAGCGGTACCCCTTATGATAATACAAGAACATCAGGTTTTAAGGAGGTTCGGAATGAACGATATTATTAAAAACATCGAAGCTGAGCAGATGAAGGAGACAGTTCCCGAGTTTGCGGTTGGCGATACCGTTAAGGTTCACGCCAAGATCAAGGAAGGTAACAGAGAGAGGATCCAGATCTTCGAAGGTACCGTACTTAAGAGACAGGGTGGAAGCAGCAGAGAAACATTCACAGTAAGGAAGACCAGTAACGGTGTAGGTGTTGAGAAGACCTGGCCGCTTCATTCTCCTTTTGTTGAGAAGATCGAAGTAGTAAGACGCGGTAAAGTAAGACGTGCTAAGCTGTTCTACTTAAGAGATCGTGTCGGCAAGGCAGCTAAGGTTAAGGAAATACTTAAGTAATCCCTTTGCCTGGAATAATTTTCCATAAGGAATAATCTTAAGAGGGCAGATACTTGAATTGTATTTGCCCTCTTGCTTTAATCATTAATACTTTGCAGCACGGAGTAATCCAAAAGCAAAGGTGTGTCTGAAGTAAAGGTATCTGAAAGAGCGCTGAAATGAAACGAAGAAATCTTGGGACGATAGAGCTCGATTATAAGCAGAAAGAAAAAAAGAAAATAACAATGCAGTCGTTCTATGATTTTATATTCTGGATATTCGGGATAGCGGCGGCTGTTTTCCTCGGTGTTATGACGGTTAATTTCGTCGGGATCAGAACGAGCGTTGTCGGAAGCTCCATGGAACCTGTTCTGTTTAACGGTGAAGAGGTTCTGCTTAACAGGATAATATATCAGTTCTCCGCTCCCAAGAGGGGTGATGTCATAGCTTTCCATCCCAACGGAGACGAGAATACACATCTGTATGTTAAGAGGATCGTCGGTCTTCCGGGCGAAACAATACAGATAAAACAGGGCTCGGTATATATAAACGGCGAAATGAGCGCAATGGACATTGAGACGCTGGATGCGGGAGTGGCCGCAGAGCCCATGAAGCTCAGTGATGAAGAGTATTTCGTAATGGGCGATAACAGGGAAAACAGTGAGGACAGCAGGAGCGCCAATATAGGAAATGTAACCCGAGAAATGATCGAAGGCAAGGTCTGGTATCATATGACGTATGACGATATCAGGATGGGAAAGGTGGAATAATGAACTATCAGTGGTTTCCCGGACATATGACCAAGGCCTTCCGTATGATGCAGGAGGATATAAAGCTTATTGACCTTGTGATCGAGCTTCTCGATGCAAGGGCTCCTTTAGCGTCAAGAAATCCGGACATAGATAATCTTGCTGCCGGTAAGGCAAGAATGGTGCTGCTTAATAAGGCAGACCTTGCCGATGAAGTATTAAATGAGAAATGGGTAAAATACTTCAGCGGAATGGGTCTTACGGTTGTGCTTATTAACAGCAGGGATGGTGACGGAATTAAGAAAATACTGCCTGCTGTTCAGGAAGCATGCAGGGAGAAGATAGAAAGAGACAGAAAAAGAGGGATAATGAACCGTCCGGTAAGAGCCATGGTAGCCGGAATCCCCAACGTGGGTAAGTCAACCTTTATTAATTCACTGGCAGGACGGGCTGCAGCAAAGACAGGTAATAAGCCCGGTGTAACCAAAGGCAAGCAGTGGATCAGGCTTAATAAAAGCATAGAGCTTCTGGATACACCCGGTGTTTTGTGGCCGAAGTTCGAGGATCAGGATACAGGCAGGAGACTGGCATTCCTGGGATCCATCAATGATGAGATAATAGATAAGAATGAACTTGCATGTGAGCTTATTGATTTTATCAAGGATGAAGGAAACGGATATGCAGGGCTTATAACAGGTAAGTACGGGGTGGCTGAGGATAAGGTGAATCATCAGGTGCTTTCGGATATTGCAATGGTCAGGAAATGTCTTGTTAAAGGCGGGGAGCCGGATACAGACAGGGCTTCAGGGATGCTGATCGATGATTTCAGAGGAGGGAAGCTCGGAAGGATTACTCTCGAACGCCCCGTTTAATAGAGCTTAGATGAGATCTTACGGGAATCCGCAGGGTCTCATTTGTGTTTTGGTAAACAAAAGAATGATTTAATATAAGGGAAGAGGGAATTATAAAAAGTGGAGAAGAAGATATCTGAGATCAAAGATCAGCTTGCCGGTATAAGCGATGATAAACTTAAAGAATTTATTGATGAATACAGTGAAGATGAACGCCCGGGAGTACAGGCTGTGATCGCCAGGGCACAGAAAAAATATGATAAGTATATTACTGAGCTTAAACGTATTGATTCCATGAAGGAATATGAGCGAAAATACAGTGAATATGCGCTTATCTGCGGGATAGATGAGGTGGGCAGAGGCCCACTTGCGGGACCTGTTGTGGCCGGAGCAGTTATACTTCCTAAAGAATGTTCCATTCTATATGTTAATGATTCTAAGAAACTGTCCGAAAAAAAGAGAGAGGAGCTTTATGATGTCATTATGTCAGAGGCAATATCTGTAGGTCTCGGATGCGTTGATAACATAAAGATCGATGAAATAAATATTTTGCAGGCTACCTATGAAGCCATGAGACAGGCCATAGGGAAGCTTTCACCACAGCCGGAGCTGCTTCTGAATGATGCTGTGACTATTCCCGGCGTATCGATCAAACAGATACCGATAATAAAAGGTGACGCCAAGAGTATTTCAATAGCTGCGGCATCCATAGTCGCCAAGGTGACAAGAGACAGAATGATGGTGAAGTATGATGAGCAGTATCCGGGATATGATTTTGCGGGAAATAAAGGATATGGATCGGCTAAGCATATAGAGGCTATAAAGAAGTTCGGTCCCACACCCATACACAGACGAAGCTTCATAGGAAATTTTATATAGTTTTTTATAGTTTTGACCCCTGAATCATTTTATAGTAAACGAAAAAAATATTTTTCACTATATAGAGAAACACTGAGAATACAGGAGGCAGGATGGCTTTTAATCTGAATGCATTGAACGCATACCGGCAGACAGCCGGAATACAGAACGGCGGCAGCAATTACAATACTTCCGCTGTTAATAATAATGTTCAGAATCAGGCTAATGTAAGTCAGGCATCCCGTCCTCAGGTGAGTATACAGACCGGTCAGGTGCTTGGAGGAGAAGTGGTTAATGTTAAGAACGGAGAGGTGACTCTGAAGCTTGACAATAATGCCACCTTAACCGCGCAGCTTGACAGGAATATGGATGTATCTGCGGGACAGAAGCTTGTATTCCAGGTCACAAGCAACGGAGAACAGACAACTCTTCATCCGCTTTATTCCAATCTTAACAATAATGCAATGGCTAATGTTGCTCTAGAGGAAGCCGGTATGAAGGCGACGGCATCCAATCTTGCGATGGTAACCGAAATGCTTGATGAAGGCATGTCGGTTAATTCGCAGGCTCTGCATGCAATGGCAAGGAGCATGGAAGCCAATCCGACCACAGATCCTGCAACAATAATACAGCTTACCAAGCTGGGGCTGCAGGTGAATGAACTTAATATAGAACAGTATGAAAATTATATGAATTTCGAGCATCAGATAATCAATGATGCGCAGAGCCTGTCTCAGGGGTTACGTGATCTCCTTGGCAGCGCTCCCACAGTACAGGCAGAACAGGCAGCGGGTACGACATCGCAGACAACAGTGAATCCCGGAGCATTAAACCCCGCAATTATAACAGCAGGTACAGACGGGCAGGTCGTTATTTCAGCGGATACAGCAAACACCATCCTTAACGATGCACAGCTTCAGCTGTCCAATGACATTATGAGCCTTGTGTCATCGGGCGATAAGGACTGGAATGCAATACTGAATAATCCACAGATAACCGGCACGGCTGCCCAGTCGATAGAGATAGCGGCCAACGGTCCGCTGGTGGTGACTCAGGAGGTTCCGTCTACAGTGCCTGTGGAGGTAGAAGACGTATGGGCTGTATCTTTAAATCCCGACAGCGAAGCAGAGCCCGAAATGAATACATCCGTAAATATGGGTGAGAGTACCGTTAATCAGGAAGCAGGCTCGGCACTTGGGCAGGAGCAGATGCCTGACGGTTCGTCACAGCTTATGAAGGGATTCATAGATGATCTGTCTAAGCTCGGAATGCCAGCGGATGAACTTAACAATATTACCAACGGAACCATGTCTGTAAACGAGATGCTTGATTTCGTCAAGACTCTTATCAACAATAATAATTCAGGCGCGGTGAAGCTGAATAATTCCCAGATGGAGACACTGTCCAAGCTTCTTAACAACAGTGATTTCAAGCAGCTGGTAGGTGATCAGATCATGAAGCAGATGCTGCTTAATCCCGCGGATGTAGCCAAAGAGGGAAAGGTCGAGGAGTTGTACAAACAGCTTGCGGAACAGTCACAGAAGGCAATGGAGATCCTTAAGAATGCGGGTCAGGCCGGAAGTGAGGTCATGAAGAGCGCACAGAATATAAGTGATAATGTTAACTTCATGAACCAGCTTAATCAGATGGCTCAGTATGTACAGCTTCCCATAAGAATGACCCAGGAGAATGCCCATGGTGAGCTGTATGTGTATACCAATAAGAAGAAGCTTGCGCAAAATGACGGAAACGTAAGTGCGCTGCTTCATCTTGATATGGATAATCTGGGACCGATGGATGTATATGTGGCAATGCAGAATAACAAGGTTAATACTAATTTCTACCTTGCGGATGAGGCTGCACTAGATCTTATAGAAGCAAATATTGGTATTCTTGATGCAAGATTGCAAAAAAAAGGTTATAATATGACTATGAGTGTCACAATGAAGAACCCACAGGAAAAGCAGAAGACTGTGGTCGGAGAGATGCTTAAGGAAAAGAGCAACGGAGTTGTGGGAGGTCCCATTGCGTCCAAACTGTCATTTGACGTGCGTGCATAGCCGGTTTTGCGACCGATTATGGGCTCATGCGAAATTATAGTCGGATTGTACGCCGGACAGGCAGAATGCAGTGAAATGATTTACATGTGGGGAAGTTAGGGGTAACAGGGACAGGTTGTATGGATGATAAGGACAAAAAGCCCAAGATCAGGCAGGCAATAGCGATAGAGTACGATCCGGGCGATATGGCGCCAAAGGTCATAGCGACAGGTAAGGGTGCCCTGGCTGATAAGATCATCGAGAAGGCCAGGGAATCGGACGTACCGCTGCATCAGGACAGCAAGCTGGCAAATACGCTTTCCAAGCTGGAGATAGGCGATTATATTCCTCCGGAACTTTATGAAGTCGTTGCGGAGATACTTGTATTTGTGGACGAAATGGAGAAGATGAAGGGCAAGGTTTCCAAGATACGCCCGTAGATAAATATAGGATCAGAATTGACCGGAGAGAATTGGACAGATTGGGTTAATTGAGTCAAATACTCTGTTTATAAGGAAAAATATACTGAATAATAAGTATGAGTGATACCGGAATAAGAATAAATAAATATCTGGCCGAATGCGGAGTATGCTCAAGACGCGGCGCAGATGAGCTTATAAGCAGAGGGCTTGTAACAGTAGACGGGGAACCGGCAGAGAACGGCATGAAGATAATGCCGGGAATGAAGGTGGAAGTCAGGGGTAAGTCTGTTGCCGGGATGGATGATAAGGTATATCTTGCATTCAATAAACCCCGTGGCATAGTGTGTACCGCTAAGAAGGATGATGAACGGAATGTGATCGATTATCTTAAGTATCCCGTCAGGATAACCTACTGCGGACGTCTCGATAAGGATTCCGAAGGACTTCTTATAATGACAAATGACGGTGACCTTATAGATGCCATGATGCGTTCAAGGAATGAACATGAGAAGGAGTATATCGTAACCGTAAATAAGACGGTAACGGATGCCTTCCTGTATCAGATGGGTAAGGGCGTCTTTTTGGAAGAACTGAACGTGACCACAAAGAAGTGCACGGTAAAACGTATTTCGGATAATACATTTTCAATAATACTTACACAGGGCTTAAACAGACAGATCAGAAGAATGTGTGAGCATTTTGACTACAGGGTACGTAAGCTTGTAAGGATAAGAGTGATGAATATAGAGCTTGGAAGTCTTCGGAAGGGAGAATGCAGGAAGCTTAATGAGGAAGAGATAAATAAGCTTAAGAAAGCATGCGGAGTAATGTGTTAAAAGATTGCAGAGATAATGATCATGGACAATAAAAACAAAACAGAAATAGACAGAATGAAGGAACTCATAGAGATACTCAGTGAAGCCTCAAGGGCATATTATGCCCAGGACCGTGAGATAATGAGTAATTATGAGTATGACAGATTATATGACGAGCTTCAGGAGCTTGAAAACAGAGCGGGTACCGTGCTGGCAGGTTCACCAACCACACAGATAGGCTATGAGGCGGTAGATGAGCTTCCCAAGGAGCGCCATGAGAGCCCGATGCTCAGTCTTGACAAGACCAAGGACAGAGAGGCGTTAAGAGCCTGGCTGAAGGATAAGGAAGGACTGCTTTCATGGAAGCTTGACGGGCTTACCATTGTACTTACATACAGGGAAGGAAAGCTTTTCAAGGCGGTAACACGCGGGAACGGCGAGGTGGGTGAGGTTATCACCGGAAATGCCATGACCTTTATCAATCTTCCGCATGTGATCCCGTATAAGGGAGAGCTTATCCTGCGTGGAGAAGCGGTAATAAGCTATACGGATTTCGAAAAGA
The DNA here is from genome assembly GCA_024691125.1 of Lachnospiraceae bacterium. Classification (GTDB taxonomy): domain Bacteria; phylum Bacillota; class Clostridia; order Lachnospirales; family Lachnospiraceae; genus UBA2868. The sequence continues at coordinate 62,058 of JAILNV010000007.1, forward strand.
TAAATGAGCAGATTGAAGATGTGGATGCCAAATACAAGAATCCAAGAAATCTCTGTTCCGGTTCCGTCCGTCAGCTGAATAATGAGATCACGGCCGGGCGGAATGTCAGACTGTACGCGTTCACACTGGTAAAGGCAGATGACGCCGAATTTAACAATTCAAGAAGGGAGCAGATGGAGTTCCTGCGTACCCAGGGATTTGAGGTGGTCGAATATCATAAGGTGAATGCGTCTGATATATTGGACAGAATACAGTATTTTGAAGATGCGGTAAAGGATAATGATATTCCGAGCGATGGCCTTGTGCTTACATATGACGATATAGAATACGGCAGATCACTGGGACGCACCGCCAAGTTCCCAAGAGATGCGATCGCTTTCAAATGGCAGGATGAGATACGGGAAACAAGGCTGCTTGACATAGAATGGAGTCCAAGCAGGACAGGACTTATAAATCCCATTGCAGTGTTTGAGCCTGTGGAGCTTGAGGGTACCACCGTACAGCGTGCAAGCGTACATAATGTAAGCATTGTCAAGGAGTTAAAGCTGGGAGTGGGAGACAGGATAACGGTTTACAAGGCTAATATGATCATTCCCCAGATAGCAGATAATCTTACGAAGTCGGGAATATATGATGACGGGTATGAAAAGGCCGGTTCAGATGAACAAAGAGAAACTGATATCCCGGGTTACAGGGATGAAGAAAAGAACGCTGATGAACCGGGTGAAGGTAAGGATAAAAGCAGGAAGAGAGGACTGATACCTGACAGATGTCCCGCCTGCGGGAGTAAAACAGAGATACGGAAGATAAACGACACGGAAGCTCTTTACTGTACCAATCCCGAATGCCCTGCCAGAAAGATAAAGGGATTCGATCTTTTTGTAAGCCGCGATGCGCTTAATATTGACGGTTTGTCCGAATCGACACTTGAGAAGTTTATTGCACAGGGACTTATTCATGAACTTGCCGATATATTCAGGCTGAATCAACATAAAAATACATTATGTAAACTTGAAGGTTTTGGTGAGAAATCATATAATAACCTTATGGCGGCAATCGACAGATCAAGGAAAGTTCAGCTTCCGAAGCTCATTTACAGTCTCGGAATACTGAATGTCGGTCTGTCAAATGCAAAGATAATATGCCGTGAATTCGAATATGATATAGATAAGCTCAGAAGAGCTGATGCGGAACAGTTAAGCTGTATCGACGGTGTCGGTGAAGTGATCGCCAAAAGCTTTACTGATTACTTCAGCGATGAAAAGCATAACCGGGAGCTGGATGAACTGCTTAAGGAACTCACCATTGACATACCGGAGCTTGATTCATCCAATGAAGCGATCAACGGTAAGACCTTTGTGATAACAGGTTCGCTTGAGCACTTCGATAACAGAAATGCCCTGAAAGAACTTATTGAGAGTAAGGGAGGTAAGGTAAGCGGTTCCGTCAGTGCCAGAACTGATTATCTTATCAATAATGATTATGCGTCTTCTTCATCTAAGAACAGGAAAGCAAAGGAACTTAACGTTCCGATCATCACGGAGGAGCAGTTTATGGAGCTGATTTAGAAGCAGAACCGGGGAATTCAGAGACAGTAAATATTCTCTGAGCAGACATGTAACATGTAAAGAGCAGTTTATGGAGTCGATATATGGAAAGATATGAGTATTCAAAAGAAACACGCGAGCTTCTTGAGAGATCGCTTATACCGTTTGCTATATACCAGTTTGTAAATAAAAGGGTGGTGACCCTTATACTGTCGGACGGATTCTGTAAGATGTTTAATTATGAAGATAAGGAAAAGGCATATTATGATATGGATCATAATATGTACTGGGGAACACATCCGGATGATGCTTCACGGGTTGCGGATACAGCATACAGGTTTGCAACACAGGGCGGCGAATATGATGTTATATACAGATCCAGGGATAAATACGGTGAAGGCTACAGAATGATACATTCCGTGGGTGAGCATTTCGTAACAGAGACAGGAGTAAGGCTTGCCCAGGTATGGTATATGGATGAGGGCACGTATGAAACGGATAACAGTATTTCGGAAACTGATTTCAAAACCTCGATCAATGAAGCACTTCACAGGGAAAGCATACTTGGAGCAAGTTACTATGATTATCTGACCGGACTTCCGAGCATGACCTATTTCTTTGAACTTGCTGAAGCAGGGTGCCGTGAAATGACAGATAAAGGAGAGATACCTGCCTTTATCTTTCTTGATCTCAGCGGAATGAAGCATTATAACCAGAAGCACGGTTTCGCCGGCGGGGACCTCCTTTTAAGATCGTTTGCGGAGCTGATCATTAAATATTTCAGCAATGAGAACTGCAGCCGCTTCGGTCAGGATCATTTTGCCGTGTTTACAGAAAAAACCGGAATAGATGACAGGCTCCATCAGATATTTGGGGAGTGGCAGAGCATGAATGTAAGCTCGCTTCCGATAAGGGCCGGCGTCTATTATGCGGAAAACGACAAGATAGACATAAGCACGGCCTGCGACAGGGCCAAGATTGCCTGTGATACCATAAGGAACAGCTATGCTTCGGATATTCACTATTTTAATCAGTCGCTCCAGGAAGGTATTGACAGAAAGCAATATATTATTTCCAATCTCGACAGGGCTATAGATGAAAAATGGATACAGGTTTATTATCAGCCGATTATAAGGTCCATCACCGGAAGAGTCTGCGACGAGGAAGCTCTGGCAAGGTGGATCGATCCCGAAATGGGTTTTCTGTCGCCGGCAAATTTTATTCCCATACTGGAAGAAGCGGAGCTTATATATAAGCTTGATCTGTATATGCTTGATCAGGTACTTGAGAAGATAAAGATATTTGAGAAGGAGGGACTGCATATAGTACCTCAGTCGATCAATCTTTCAAGAACTGATTTCGAATCCTGCGATATCGTAAGTGAAATAGTTAAACGTGTGGATAATGCGGGCGTAAGCCATGACAAGATAACGATAGAGGTTACCGAGAGCGCTGTAGGAAGTAATTTCGAATTCATGAAGGAACAGATAGAGAGATTCCGAAGGCTCGGATTTCCTGTGTGGATGGATGACTTCGGAAGCGGTTATTCATCACTTGATGTGCTTAAGCAGCTTGAGTTCGATCTGATCAAGTTCGATATGCGTTTTCTTAAAGATCTTGATAAAGGCAAGAATGGGAGAATCATCCTTACTGAACTGATGAGGATGGCAACGGCTCTTGGAACTGATACGGTATGTGAGGGTGTTGAAACAGAGGAAAATGCTTCTTTCTTACGTGAAATCGGCTGCTCCAAGCTGCAGGGATATTACTATGAGAGGCCGATCCCGATGGATAAGATACTGGAGAAATACCGGACAGGAATACAGATCGGATTTGAAGATCCGGACGAGGAAGGATATTTTGAAACAATAGGCCGGGTTAACCTGTATGATATAGCAGGCACCACGGATGAAAAGGATGATTCCTTAAGTGGGTATTTTAATACGCTTCCCGTAGCAGTTTTTGAGATAAAGGATGAGACCTTCCGTGTGACCCGCTGTAATGAGTCATACCGCAATTTTATTCTTATAAATTACGAGAAGCGACTCAAAAAAACGTACATGGATTTCGAACCGTTTGATATTATTAAAGGAAATCTTTTCAGAATTGCGATGTCACAGATCGATGAAGAACATGACAGGACAGTACTTAACGAAAGACTTCCGAGTAACAGGATCTTTCATGCATTTGTTCGCAGGATTGCCATGAATCCTGTAAATAAAACAACAGCGCTGGCTGCAGTCATACTTGCAATTACAGATGACAATAACAGGATCACCTACTCGAATATAGCAAGATCGCTTGCATCGAATTATTTCATGCTGTATTATGTGAATCTTGAGACGGAGGAATTCACTAAATTTACATCTAACGTAGGACAGGAATCCATTGCTGTTGAGGATAATGGTACGAATTTCTTTGAAAAGAGTCGCGACGATGCAATGAGATATGTATACAAGGATGACAGAGATGGTTTTATATCTGCGTTCAACCGGGAAAACATAATTAATTCACTTAATGAACAGGGATCCTTTACACTGACTTACAGAATGATAACCGGAGACGGTACTCCTTACGTGAATATGAAGATCGTAAGAGTAACGGGCTATGAAAAATATATAATAATAGCCATAAGTAATATTGACGCACAGATGCAGAAGCAGAAGATATATGAGAATATGCTTAGGGAACGTATCGTATATGAAAGAGTCAGTGCCCTCGTTGGAGAATATATATGCATGTATGCTGTTGATCCTGAAACGGGATACTTCATTGAATGTGCTGCAAACAATGACTTCAAGGGCTATGGTATAGCAGAATGCGGTGAGGATTTCTTCGGGAAGACAAAAGAGAATAGTAAACGGGTTGTTTGTAAAGACGATCAGGATATGTTCCTTGAGCATTTTACAGAGGAAAAAGTCTTTTCAGAGATAAAAGAAAAAGGAAAATTCGAGCTTGAGTACCGCCTTATGTTTGACGGCAAGCCGAGAAATGTGACACTTTGTGCTGTTATTTCCAAAGAAAAAGACGGAGATAAGCTGATAGTTGGAATCAATTAAAGATAAAGTAAAAGGGGCATAAGAGGAGGAGTATTGTAATGCCTATCAAGGTAAAGAGCGATCTTCCCGCTCAGAGGATACTGGAAGATGAGAATATATTTGTAATGGATGAGAACAGAGCCATGCATCAGGACATACGTCCGTTAAAGATGCTTATACTGAATCTCATGCCCAATAAAGAGGTTACAGAGACACAGCTGTTAAGGAAGCTCAGTAATTCACCGCTTCAGGTTGATATAGAGCTTCTGCAGACAGCATCATATACACCGACACACGTTGATACACATCATCTGGATTCGTTCTACGTTACCTTTGATCAGATAAAGAATGAGAAGTTCGACGGGCTTATCATCACAGGGGCACCTCTTGCGTATGTTATGTATGAGGACGTTGCATACTGGGATGAACTGTGTACGATAATGGACTGGGCGGAGAGGCATGTGCACTGTACATATTATCTGTGCTGGGGAGCATTTGCCGGACTGTATCATCACTACGGGATCATGCATGAGTACTATGAGGAGAAACTGTCGGGAATATTCCCGCATGTGAAGCTCAAGCCCAATGCTCCGCTGTTCCGCGGCTTTGATGATGTGTTCTATGCTCCGCATTCAAGAGAGATATATGTTAAGCGGGAAGATATAGAGAAGATACCGGAACTTGAGCTGATGGCTTATTCGGACGAAGCGGGTGTTACGATCGTTAAGACCGAGGATTCACGTAAGTTCTTTGTTCTGTGCCATGCGGAGTATGACTCCAATACACTTAAGGATGAGTACTACAGGGATCTTGAGAAGGGTCTTGACCCCAAGATCCCAAAGAACTATTTCCCGGATGACGATCCGGCAAAAGATCCGATCGTTAACTGGCGCTCGACGGGACAGCTTCTGTATACGAACTGGCTGAATTATTACGTATACCAGTCGACGCCGTATGATATTAACAGCATTGACGGAAAATAGCCGATTCTATGCGGGTTTCAGAGAAAATCCACCTATCGGAACCTGATGTATTTTGATGAATTTTTACACCATTTATGGAGTAAAAAATGGAGTAAAAAGCCAAAAATGATGGGGTATTGGAGTAAAAATTGGAGTAAAAAAAGTGCTTCGGCACACTTGATTTCCGATAAATCCATGGTATGATTGGCGGAAACGTAATCTGTTCCGTAATACTTGCCGGATCTTTAGGTATGACGGGTATCATTCTTGGCTCAATAATAGGAAACAGCCTCGGTATCCTTACCTGCCTCTGGCACTACTTAAAAAAGGAAAATACTCTGCATTTTGTATGGCATCTGTCTTTTAAGGATTTCCTTATGACATCCCGGTTCAGTATAGTGGATTCTTCTGTATATATCTGCTGGGCATCATGGACTATGTAATGATCGGATTTGTTTCCGGTCATTATGGTGAATCCGGCCTGATAACTCTCGCCGTTGTTGTAAGCCTGATCGAGTTCGGCGTGGTTATGGACGGCGTGGGAATGGCGCTGCAGCCGCTGATAGGAACATATTTTGGGGAGAAGAATCATCAGCTCATAAAGAGAGTAATGATATCCGGCATCAAGGCGGCGGTAATAGAAGGTATGGCAGCTACAATTCTTATCTGGATCTTTGCAGGACAGTTCTGCGCTCTTTTTGGGATTACAGGCGGTGATGCTCTCGCTCCGTCGATTAAGGCACTTCGGATCGTGTCACTTGGGTTTGTGTTCTGCTCTATGGTGTCACTTACGACTTCCTACTATATGCTTATTGACCGCATAGGTATGGCAACCTGCATCGCATGCCTGCAGAACGGATTGCTATATATTCTGCTCCCCATACTGGGCTCATCTCTGTTTGGTTTCAATGGAATGTGGACCGGTTTTGTCGCAGCCCCCATGTTGTCCCTGACTGCAGCAATGTTTTTTTGTATCAGCGATTTGGTAAAGATAGTTTTCCGTTCCTTTTACAGAATATAGAGAGTGAGATAATTGTAATTGACGTTGATCTCACGAATGAGATTGTTTCGGAGCTTTCAGAGAATGTCGGGCGCAGCCTGATGTCTCATGGTTATCATAAAACAGCAGCAAACCGCACGGCTCTTTTTGTTGAGGAAATTGCCCTTACGGCCCTGGATAAAAACAAGCATGGGAAGAAATCTGTTTTAGTTGAAATCTCTCTTTTCTTTGAGGATGATTCAGTTCTGATCATAGAACGCGATTCGGGAGAATTATTCGATCTGACCGATCCGGATCTCCATATTGAAGGAATAAGCGGATTCATACTCAGCGGGCTTATGGATGCCCATAAGGAAAAGGCTTATCTTGTAACAACAGGTTATAACAGAAACATGATACGCTTCAGGCGTTCAGGAGAGCAGGAGGAGAATTGATGAATGTTTATGATTTTGACGGGACGATTTTTTACTCGGATTGCTCGATAGGCTTTGCTTTATGGTGTATGAAGAGGCATCCGAAGCTGTGGTTTACATTTATGCCGGGTATGATCAAAAGTCTTATACAGCACAAGATGGGCAAGCTTCCGAATTACCTGCTTCAACGCAGGATGTTTAGTTTCCTGACTATGATAGATGATTTTGATACGCAGATCGAGCGGTACTGGGACAAATATGAGGGCAGGATATCCGCATGGTATCTTGCGCAGAAAAGGCCGGATGATCTGATAATAAGCGCATCTCCCGACTGTATTATCGGTCCCATAGCCAAGAGGCTCGGCGTAAATTATATAGCAACGGAATATGACCGTGAATACTGCATATTTATGAATAACCTGATGTATGCCAAGGAGAAGGCAAAGTACATCATTGACCACGGATTTCCCGTGATCGATAATTTCTATTCCGATTCGCTTGCGGATACACCGCTTGCCTTATGTGCTGAAAAGGCCCATCTGGTGAAGGATCATGCAATCACAGTGGTCGACTGGCCGGAACTTGATGATCAGACTATGAAAAAAGTAAAAGACAAGATAGATACAGGTTGGAGCATCCACTTGAAAGAGGGTTGATGTATGTATGTTATCATATATGATTTCGGTACCGGCAGCGTAAAAACCTGTTTGTTCGAAATTGATACCGGAATAAGGCTTGCAGCCAGTGCTACAGATGAATATGGGATTTATTTTTCTGCTGATGGCGGAGCGGAGCAGGACACGGAAGAGTGGTGGGCAGCTCTGCGTAGAACCACAAGGGAGCTGTTTAAAAAATCAGATATTAAACCGAAGGAAGTAGAAGGTCTCGCTTTCTGCTCCCAGATGCAGGGGACCGTTCTTGTTGATAAGGATGGAAACGCACTCCGGCGTCCTATGAACTATCTGGATCAAAAAGGCGTCAAAGAATACAGGGATTGTATGGGTACCGGCCTGATCAAGGTCTCCGGGTGCAGCCTGTATAAGCTTGCGAGGAACCTGATCGTAAATTACGCCGGCAGTGTAAGTGCAAAAGACCCGGTATGGAAGTATAAGTGGGTGGAAAGCAATGAGCCTGAAATATACAGAAAGATTTATAAATGGCTGGATGTAGGAGACTATCTTGTAGCATGTGCGACAGGGAAAATCGTGCGAACGGCGGACTCTGCATTCGCCACTTTTCTCTATGATACGAGGAAAGGAAAAGAGGGGTGGAACAGGGACCTTCTGAAAATGTAAGGGATAAATCCCGATCACATGCCGGATATCATTGACTGCACCGATCTTGTTGGCAGGCTTACTAAAAAAGCTGCTGATGAGCTGGGACTTGAAGGGGGAATACCTGTATTCGGCGGAGGGGGTGATACGACCTTCGTTAATATAGGTGCCGGTTGCGTGAGCCCGGGCGATACGCATATATATGTTGGCACATCGGGCTGGGTATCAACATACATAGATCATCAGACTGTCGATCTGGGTGCGATGATAACCGGTGTTTTATCAGCAAAGAAGGGATATTTCAATTACTATGCGGAATTGGAGACGGCCGGTAAGTGTCTTGAGTGGTGCATTGAGCATCTTGCATTGGATGAGGTGGGAATATATCTTAATAAAGTCAAGGTTACTGATGTTGAAAGCAAGTACATAAGCCTTTATGATTACCTATCTGATGAAGTAAACAAGGTTCCGCCGGGTTCAAACGGTGTGATCTTTACTCCATGGCTTCACGGAAACAGATGTCCGTTTGAAGATTCCAATGCAGGTGGAATGTTCTTTAACCTAAGAGTTGACAACGGGAAGAGAGACATGATCAGGGCTGTTATTGAGGGTGTTTGTTTTCATTTGCGCTGGCTTTTGGAATGTGAGATGAAGAAGGTAAAAACCTCCGATACCATAAGATTTGTCGGTGGAGGTGCTTTATCATCCGTTGCATGTCAGCTGCTATCCGACATTACCGGAAGAAGGGTTGAGACTGTGTATAATACACAGGAGGTTGGCGCTGTCGGAACAGCGCTTGTTGTAGCGGCCGGAATTAAGGGAGAGGATGTCCTTGATCTGTCACGAAGGCTTGTAAAAGTCAAGCATGTTTATAAACCCAATACTGCCTTCAAGGAAATCTATGATAGAAATTACAAGGTATTCAAGAGGCTTTACCGTTCCAATGCAGAGAACTTCAAGCTGCTTAATACATGAAGATGCATCATCTCCTCATTATTTTCACGGTGATAGTGAGTTTCGAGTAACTCCATTTTGGTATACGTGTTTCCCTGACTCAATTTTACTATTCGGAAACCTGTTGCAATCATTATTGATACATTTTATCATATTATCAATACAAAAAGTGTTGTCAATGTGCCTGCTGAAAATATTATTTAAGCAACAACTGTGATTGAGCGGCAATATACTTAGTAGTTCACCTAAGTTTAAAAGAATCGCATAAACTGTATGTATTTTTGGTTATCCTCTGTGGAGTATCTGTCATCAAACTGCTTAAAATTCTGACGTTTATAAAAGGATGTCAGTTCTTCTTTATCCTCACAGTCAAGGTAAACAATGCCACCTCCGATCTGACGTTGGATATTTACCAAAACACCTG
>JAILNV010000019.1 GCA_024691125.1 Lachnospiraceae bacterium
GACAGGAATATCGTGGTTGTGGGAAGTTCTCATGGAGAACATATTTCCGAACATGTGCCGGAGCATTGGGGGATAATCACGGTTGAAGCTGATAACGAAGGCAAAGCCGACTTCTATACCTTAAGAGAACCACGGGATAACCCCAAAGTAAAGGACGACCGCAAGATATCGATCCTATGGCGTATTGAGCTCAATAACCTGCTTAAGTTAAACGGACTCCCAAGGTATCCCGGTAAGAGTCAATTCTTTGTACAACAGGCTTTACTGGAACGTGTTGATCATGAAATCCTATGGAAACAGGTCTGTGGTGAACTGTTTGAAAGGGACTATAATACAATCGGGGAGACTATAGAGGAATACAGGAAGGAAAAGCGAACGAAAAAACGTAAATAAAACAAATGAAAGCAGGTAGATAGAAATGGAAGTACCAAATATTCTGGATATAAAACAGGAAAGCACGGAACCATTTGTCATATCGTTCATGCCCTCTGAGCGATATGCTAATGTTAACGGTTTTGTACATGGCGGCATATTGTTTTATGTCTGCGATGATATTATTGGACGATATGTAACTGCTATGGGCAGGACAGGGGCAGCTGCAGATGGGAACATCCATTACTACAGACCTGCCGAAGTCAACAAAAGACTATTCGCAAATATTAACGAACGCAAATCAGGGAAACGTCTTGGAACATATTTTGTTGAACTCAAGAATGAGGATGATACCCTGATCGCTGATGCATTATTTACGGTTGTCTTTAATTCCTGATCGTACATATATTCAAGCTGAAGGAATAATAGAAGATACAATACATCAGAATTATTCAAGTAATATTTAATAGAAATCATCAACATGGAGGCAAACATGCAAAAGCAAGATGAAAGAGCAGTGGAATCAATGATCAAATGCGGCCTGAGTCTGGAAGCCGTTTACGAAAGCTTTCCTCAGTTCGACAAGGCAGAAATAAAAGAACTGTTCGATAAGGTAAAAGGGATGACAGGTTCACCAAAGGATGTTATACAGATGAAGATGAACTGCTCATAGTAATATTCGTTAGCTTTGTGATATTAGTATAAAGGTAATGTCTTATTCACATTTACTTTTGTACTAATATTGTACTTAATGTTAGTCCACTTGAAAATACAGTATAATCATACCCATTCCAGAAGCAAACAGGAGAGAATCTATTATGGACGGAAGATATGAATTTCACGAATCAGACTGGAAGTTGTTTCGTAAAAAAATAGTAGACTGGCAGGAAGACCATATGGATAAGCTCAACAAGGAATATATCGCCCTGCTGAGCGAAGATAAGGATGCCTCGGAGAAATTCTGGACCTTACACGACAGGATCCTTGAGGACAAGAAAAGCGCCGGTGTCCAGGCACAAAGAAGCCGCTCAAATATGGATTATATAATCATGGAACTTCTGCGCGATGAGATCATATGCCTTAAGGATCTTGAGGAATTTTCCGATAACCTTAAAGAAAAGATGCTGACATACGCACAGAGCCTTAGAAGTCATAAACAGAATTATAAGCTTAAGGATTATCTGTAGAAAGATCCTAATATCAGAAAGAAACGCATAAAGGAACTAAGCTATGAGAATACCGCAGAAACAGGCTCTTAGGATGATCCAGGAAGATACGGAGCTTATCATACTTGATGTCCGTACCAGGGATGAATACATCATGGGGCACATAAAAGGAGCCATTAACATCCCGAACGAAACTATCAGCAATACAAAACCCGATCTTCTTCCGGATACAGACAAAACCATATTGGTGTATTGCCAGGGAGGGATGCGCGCAGGAAGTGCTGTCAGAAAGCTGAAACGGATGGGTTACAAACATGCATACAACATGGGCGGGATAACTTCATGGACAGGGGAAGTAGTCAGATGACGGAAGAGCAGAAAACCTGGGTGATAGCCAGGAACCATATGATGAAAGCACTGGAATCTCTTGGATTTCCGGAAGCGCTGGGAGAGCAGATTGTAAAGAACCTTGGAAGCCCCAAGGCAATGGACAGGATGACATCATACCTTAATAATGTAAAACCAAAGAAAGCTGAACTTGTAGTGGACGAAATGCTTTCCATCTGCTCAGATATTGAAAGATGGAGAGATAAGAAGGAAAGCGAGAGAGCTAACGCAAAATATAATGAGATACTGTACTTTGGATTAGGATCAGAGGACGATTGACAGGAGGAGAACAGATTACCGCTACAGCATTTTTCTGAACACTACATGTTGTCTATGACCAAAGTAGTCACAACAATTCCTGCTATTTATGCTCTTTTTACCATATCCATCACTTACGAAATATCTTATTACTTATTCTTGTATTTTATAACTGTACCGGTACTAAAAGATAGGAGAAGCTCGATAATGAAGTGGACGAAATTGTTAATCGTATCTGATTCTCATGGAGAGTTTGCAAATTTACGTGGAGCCGTGATGAAAGAAAGCCCATTTGATATCTTGGTACATTGCGGGGATGTAGGAGGGAATCTTGTAAAGATACTTGAAGCAGAGTCCAGTTTCGCAATAAAGGCTGTAAAAGGAAATACAGATTATTTTTACCCACTTCCCACCGATGAAGAATTTAAAGTAGAACAGTATAATATATGGGTTACTCACGGAGATAGGTACAATGTCAAATACGATTATGATTTAGCGAGTCTCAAGGCAGCATCCAAGAAACACTGTGCTGACATTATTCTATTTGGGCATAGCCATCATGCAGAAATACAGAAAGATGAAAATAAAGGTCTTCTTCTTATAAACCCCGGATGCATCGGAATTCCAAGAACAAATGCTGAGGTGTCTTCCTATGCCATATTAAGGATATCTGATGACTACGATATAGAATATGAGTTAAAAAAATAGGCGGAGAATAAAGCAGTCAACTGCCCATAGTTCCTGTCCCTCCATGATCATTCCCGGATAAGGGAATCAAAAGCAGGACTGTTTATTGATATGATCTCATCTATTGGTATTCTTGTCTATAGCGATAAAACAGTTTCTGTCTTCATTCATGCATAGACGATTTCCGGCAGCATGGCCCTGTCATCTATATAATAATCACAGGTGATCTTCCTTGAGTTATTGCCATACAGTTCAACTATTTCCGGAAGGTTATCGTTAATGGCATCAAATTCAAGCTCCTGGTCCCTGCACCATGAAACGGCAAGATCAAGTGCCTCACCGGCACGGCAGGTCCAGAGTATGAGCTTGTTGCCCCTGTTCTTAAGGTCTTTAAGCTGTTTTATCAGCGGAACATTGGGTTCTCCCACATCCGGCCATGTGCCAAAACTAACTCTCTTAGATGATTTTATAGAAGGGGCTGCTCTGTTTTCGGATATCTTTGCAGCAAGCGGTATAAAGATCGTACTATCCGGAACCGATTCTCTCGGATTCCTCTTCTCTCAGGATGAACAGTTATTTGACAGATGCTTTTTCATCCATA
>JAILNV010000025.1 GCA_024691125.1 Lachnospiraceae bacterium
GGCAAAGAAAGAAATATCCTCCGTTATGAATAACCTGATCCAGCCTAAGAAGTATTCAAATGATCAAGAAACAAATTAAATATTGACTTAAGGATTTCTGCTTCTGTTCTGAATAAAATGCGAAATAAATCGAAAAAGTTAGAACAAAGTTAGAACTGGGAGTAAAATTTAAGGGCTCCCGAAACCGGAAACCCTTGAAAACACTGAGTCGGCGTGACAGGATTTGAACCTGCGGCCTCTACGTCCCGAACGTAGCGCTCTACCAAGCTGAGCCACACGCCGTTATTTACTTATATATCACGAACGTTACTATTATATCATTATTGTTTCTTCTTAACAAGAGAAATTTTTATATCCATCCCCATGCTGTTTGCATAGCGGGACAACACGTCCATAGACGGTTCAGCACGCATTGACTCAAGTCTTGCGATATTCGGGCGCATAATTCCCGAACGGTCAGAAATATCCTGCTGTGTAAGCTTATGCTTCTTTCTGTAAGCGATAAGCTCCTTTATAACCTCATCCGAATAAAAACTTCTGTCTTTATCAGCCATACCGCCGATTCCCCTTTCTGTTATGCCGAATCTGTATCCGGATAATCTATAAGAATAAGTCTCTTTAACCATTCTATTTAGCCGTCCAATAGCTGTCGGCTGCAATGGCATTATAATAATGATTAACGGGGATCACTTTACCCTTTCTTATAGCGAAGGGCTCCCATACAACTCCAAGATGTCCGAGGGGAACATCGAAGGTTGCCGTTATTCCTTCATTACTGTAAATATACACTCTGGCACCCGAGGATGTCATATTCCCGGAATTAGCGTCACCGCCTATACAGTCACTGTAATCAGACACGTAATACCTGTATACGTCTTCTGCTTCCGTTTCAGCTCCGGTATTAAGTGATATGGTCTCCGTTGAGAGCGAACCTACACTGTCCTGATGCCCACGTATCACGTTGACCGCTCCCGATGATATCAGACGTGCGTCAAGATCAAGCGGTGTCATATCCCATGCCAGTACTATCTGGATCTCTCCGTCCGGAATATCCTTAACCGCATATCCCACCGTAGCCGGCCTGTTCACCGTAACGATCACATTAAAGAACGAATCCTCATATCCGCCTTTGCTGACCTCAGCCGTGTAATTACCCGACTGAAGTGTAAACATTGCGGCGCCGGTCGCGTCTAGCACAGAGCTTGCAATAACATCACCCTCCCGACAGTTAAGTCCGGAACGCAGCCGTATGGACGCATCAGTGATCGGAGCCGTGTTATCTATGGAATCTCTGACAACAACCTGCAGATTGTACTCCGCACCATCATCTGAATAGGTAAGCCTCGGTACAGGAGGAAAGATCGTTCCCGAGCCCTCATAGGCCGTTATTCCGTATATATTGACCCCATCCAGAGAATCCTTACGGGCAGCAAGCATATAGCTTCCATTATTACTTGTCGGCATGCTGAGTCTGTAATGCCCGTCACCGTCTGTCAAACCAGATGCAGCCTCAGACATATCCGCCTCGTCAAGAATCTGTATCTGAACATCACTTAGCGGCTGATCATATTCATCCAGAATATAGCCTTCTATATACTGTATATCAGGCAGAGAATCTGCTGCATTAAGAGTGATATATGCCTTATTTAACATCTTTGCTTCAAGATATTCGTACTGGCCAACCGTACCTTCGCTGTAATCCTTGATCGAAGCAGCATTAAAAACCGTTGCCTTGTTATCCTCACAGTATGAATACTTTACCATGGTATCGTTGGCAAAATAATATCTTGAGGTTATCTTTCCCGATGATATATCCACAGGCTCATCTATATCCGCTGCTCTTTCCGCTATATAGTTAACGACTCCGTCATTATAATAATAATCTATTATCCCCATGGGACCGCTGCCGTATTCAACAGCGGTTATCTTTTCCACTTTCTTCGTTGACGGGTCGCTGTAGATGCACAGCTCAAGCTGTCCCCCATTAACAAGAGAGCTGTACCTGCGTTTCAGATCATATGAATTCACCCTTGCGGCAGCAGGCTGCTTCACATTCTCAATCCTTGAAAACACCTGATCGCTCCACTTAAGTGCCGGATCCCTTTTACCCGGTTTGAACAGCTCGGTCGAATAATCAATGCTTCCATCCTCTGTCGTGTATTCACTTGGATCCGCCCCATGCTCTGCAGGAATGTTTATTTCCGGAGCAGATGCTGTTTCAGTGGTTTTTCCGGCTGTTTCATCCACATGCACTGATACTGCCTTATCATCCTTTGCCACATCTGCAGCTGCTGCATCCTGACCGGATCCTGCGGCCGCCACTGCTTCAGCCACCTCAGCATCCTTCTTATTAAAAGTATTCCTTATTGCAAAGAAGGTTCCTATCACGATCGCGATAAGTATCAGACCATATCCTATAAGACCCATAAGTACAATATAGAACTGATCCTTCGAACGTTTCCTCTTTGCATCTGTTATTTCATTATTATGCTTTATTTCCATATGCTGTTCCCGGACGATGGTATTTCTTCTTCAGTCACCTGTCATTCTGCTTCATCCGGCTCTCCTGTAACATCGGCATCTTCCGGTATGCCCTGCACATTCTTTACCTCGTCCTCTTTTTCCTCACCTTGAACGGGCTTACCATCATTAGTATCTGAATCTGCCGGTTTATCCTCCTGATCACGGAAGTCCTTGTAATCCTTATTTATATAGGCTTTTATCGTAAATGCAATGATAAGCACACCCGCAAAGGTAAATGCTATGGCAAAAGCTGCCATCAGCCTTACATTGGGTGCCGTATCCAGTTCCGATATTATTGAATGCGCCAGATAAATAAGATATACTGCAACAACACATCTGATCAGAAGATTTATCTGGGTTGTCTGTCTCTTTTTCTTCATACTTTTACACAAACTTATATATTGTCACCGTATGATACTTTTCCCCTGCTTTCTTAACAGGTGATTCAAATGCCGGTTCATTAACGCTGTTTGGGAAATACTGGGTTTCAAGACAGAAGCCTCCCCTGTCGCCATACTTTGCTCCGTCCTTTGCCTCATAGGGTGACAGTCCGTTGCCCGAATAGAACTGCAGTCCCGGAAGATCACTGTATACCTCCATTGTCCTGCCGTCATAGCTTGCCCTTGCAACCAGCTTCACCGTTCCGTCATAGTCATCTATAACAAAATTATGATCATATCCGTTTCCAAGCTTCATCTGCTCCCAGTCTGAATCAATATCCTGTCCTATCTTCTTGGGAGAAGTAAAGTCCATTGCGGTTCCTTTTATATCACAGATTTTACCTGTGGGTATCAGGCCTGCTCTAACCTCTGTAGCCTTTGATGCATTTATCATAAGCTCCGTATCAAGAAGTGCCTTGCTTCCGGCTTCATGTCCGCCGAGAGCAAAATAACTATGATTGGTCATATTAAATAAAGTAGCCTTATCACTTACTCCCTCATATTCAAGCTTAAGTTCATTATCATCGTTAAGAGTATACGTAACAGAGGCTGTAATATTTCCGGGGAATCCCATCAATCCGTCTTCTGTCTTTACCGTGAACTTAACGCCGTTATCCACAAGGGATGCCTCAAACAGCTGCTTATGATAACCCAGATCAAAATCACTGTGCAGATTATTTCCTCCATCATTATCCTTAAGCCTGTATTCTGTCCCGTCTATCGTAAAACTGCACCCTGCTATCCTGTTTGCGCTGGGACCTATGGTTCCTCCGAAGAAATTGGGATTACTCTCATACTGGGCAACATTATCGAAACCAAGTACCACATCCTTAACCTCACCCTTATCATTAGGTACCTTAAGGCTTACCAGTATGGCACCAAGATCGGTAAGAACCGCTTCAGTTCCTTTTGCGTTCTTTATAGTATACAGACTTACTTCCTTTCCATCCTTAGTCTTTCCAAAACTCTTTACTTCTACACCCATTTGTTTACCTCTTTCCTTTATACCTGGCTTATAATTTTTATTCACGCTGTTTTTGTATTTTCATACAGAAATTAACCGGCTATTAATTTCTCTCCGTTTTTTTATAATGAACTATGCTTCTACAGTTCTACCCTTGCATCCAGAGCCCTTGACAGAGTAACCTCGTCAATATTCTCAAGCTCTCCTCCAACAGGTACTCCGCTTGCTATCCTTGTCACCCTTATACCCGATGACTTGATAAGCTTACTTATATACATTGCGGTTGTCTCACCCTCAATGCTTGAATTGGTGGCTATAATAACCTCTGTTGCATCCACACTCTGCAGCCTTCTTAGCAGTTCCGGAAGTCTTATATCATTAGGACCCACTCCGAGGCTTGGATTTATAGCACCGTGGAGCACATGATAAACACCCTTGTATTTACCCGTCTTTTCATATGCAGTCATATCCCTGGTATTTTCCACAACCATTATCTGCCTGTGATCGCGGGTTTCATCCTTACATACTGGACATATCTCATTATCCGTAAGTGTAAAACACTCCTTACAATATTTAATATTGTTCCGTGCCTCGGTCATGGCATTTGCAAGATTCTCCACCTTGTCCTTCGGCATATTTATTATATGAAATGCAAGGCGCTGTGCGGACTTGTTTCCTATACCGGGCAGAACCGACAGCTCCCCTATCAGGCGGCTTATGTATCCGCTGTATAGTTCCATTAGTATTCCCCTTATTGTTAATATCAGAAAGGAAAGCCTCCGCCCATTCCGAGTCCGCCGGTAAGCTTGCCCATACTGTTCTGAGTTTCTTCCTCAACCTTGCGAAGCGCTTCATTCATGGCAGCCATTATAAGATCCTCAAGCATTTCAATATCATCGGGATCGACTACCTCTTCCTTAAGCTTTACCGCGGTTACCTGTTTCTTACCCGATATGGTAACCTCAACCGCTCCGCCTCCTGCTGAAGCACTGAATTCCTTTTCTTCAAGCTCCTTCTGACTCTCCTCAAGCTGCTTCTGCATCTTCTGAGCCTGCTTCATCAGATTGTTCATGTTTCCGGGCATTCCCATACCGCCGGGAAATCCGCCTCTCTTTGCCATCTGTCATTTCCTCCCTCGTATAATATGTATTGCCCCCTCAAAAACAGTCGGCGGCATGTCTGTTCCTCCTAAGTCAGTATTCATCCTCTTCACTGTCATCAGTTGTGATATCCATATTTATCTTTGAAAGGTCAGGGAACTTCTTTCCTGCTCCTTTCCCCTCTCCCTTCAGGATAACCTCATAATCAACCTCTGCGCCCATAACCTCTATAAATGCTTTATGAAGCTCTTCGGCTGCCAAATCTTTCATCAGGTATTCATACGCGAAAGGGTCTGCTGTTGTTATTATCAGTCTGTCCTCATCCGACATGGACAGCCTGCACTTTTTAAGAAAGCTTTGCAAGGGATTATGAATACGATCTATTATTTTCGACCACTCCGACACTATCTTTTTTATATCTCCCGGAACAGGCCTTGTAAGCTGCATAGGCTGTTCATCTTCATCATCGTCCATTGAGTTTACCGAACCCACAGCATTTGTTCCGGGTGCAGGGATCATCCCATTCTCAAGCTTCTCTTCCAGAGCTTTAATCCTGTCCTTAAGAGAATCCGTATCCGTCTCCATATCAGGTCTGCACAGCTTGATTATCGCAATTTCTATAAGAATCCTCTTCTGCGTCGCATACTTAATATCGTTTGACAGCTCTGAAAATACCCTTATATAGCGCATTATCCTGTTTAAATCTATTGCGGAAGCCTCTCTCTTAAGCTGTTCAAGATTCTCGGAAGACATATCCAGAACTTCTTCTATATTATCCTCCTCCGAGGATTTAACCAGCAACAGATTCCGCAAATACCATGTAAAATCAATAACGAACTGATTAAGTTCCCTTCCCTGTGAAACCACATCGCCGAGTATGCTTACGGACGACTTTATATCTCTTGCCATCACAGCACATAAAAGATCAGAAAATACCCTGGTGTCAACAGCACCCAGAACCTCCAGCACCTTATCATAGGTAAGCTTCTGTCCGTAATAGAAAGAGCTGCACTGATCGAACAGACTGAGCGCATCTCTTAATCCGCCGTCGGCGATTTTTGCAATATACGCAAGAGCCTTCTCATCTGCCTCAATGCCTTCACCCTCCATCAGTTCATGAAGGCGCTCCACTATGGTATCAACTGCTATCCTTTTAAAATCATACCTCTGGCATCGCGACAGTATGGTTACGGGAATCTTATGGTATTCGGTAGTCGCAAGGATAAAAATCACATATGATGGAGGCTCCTCCAAAGTCTTAAGCAGAGCATTGAATGCCGCATTTGACAGGTTGTGAGCCTCGTCTATTATATATACTTTATATCTTCCGTCAGTAGGAGCATATGTAACTTCATCCCTTATAAGGCGGACGTCCTCCACGCCGTTATTGGATGCTGCATCCATCTCAATTACATTCATTGAGCTTCCTTCGGCGATTGCCCTGCAGCTTTTACACTCACCGCAGGGACTTCCGTCTATGGGATTCTCGCAGTTGACCGCCTTTGCAACTATCTTGGCTATGGTGGTCTTTCCAGTTCCTCTGGTACCGCAGAACAGGTAGGCATGTCCGATACGGTCACGAATTATTTGATTTTTAAGGGTGGTCACTATTGCTTCCTGCCCCTTTACATCCTGAAACCTTTCGGGCCGCCATTTCCTGTATAATGCGGTATATGACATCTTATTCTAACTTCCTTCCCTTACTCATTCGTCACCAAAGCTTATTCCGAGAAGCTTGGCTTCCTTGATTATCGTTGCATCCGGAGATACGTATTTAAGCTTGCCGGCAACATCATCAAGCGGAACCTTAACGATCTCTCTGTTCTTATATCCAACCATAAATCCATATTCACCCTTCATGATAAGCGCACCGGCCTCTGCTCCCAAACGGCTTGCAAATACGCGGTCATATGCACAGGGTGTTCCACCTCTCTGTGTATGTCCCGGAACCGTAACCCTTATTTCCTGTCCGGTTCTCTTCTGAAGCTCGTCAGCCAGCTCATATGATACAGAGGGATACTTGGTCTTCTCCATATATTCCTTAAGTTCTTTCTTACTCATCTTCGCTTTCTGCTTACTCATTGCTCCTTCGGCAACAGCAAGAATGGTAAATGTAGAACCTCTCTTAACTCTTAAATTAATGGCATCTACTATCTTATCCGTATCATAAGGTATCTCAGGGATAAGTATGATGTCCGCACCGCCTGCAATACCTGCATTAAGGGTTAACCATCCTACCTTATGACCCATTACTTCTACAATAAATACACGTCCGTGTGATGACGCTGTTGTATGTATACAGTCAATACAGTCAACTGCTATGTCTACTGCGCTCTGGAATCCGAAGGTCATATCCGTACCATACAGATCATTGTCTATGGTCTTGGGAAGAGTGATTATATTAAGTCCTTCCTGACTCAGCAGATGAGCTGTCTTATGAGTTCCGTTTCCTCCAAGGACAACCAGACAGTCAAGGTTAAGATTATAATATGTCTGCTTCATTGCAGCAACCTTATCGAGTCCGTTCTCATCCGGCTCCCTGATTGTCTTAAAAGGTGTTCTGGATGTTCCGAGTATTGTACCGCCCCTTGTAAGAATACCCGAAAAATCCTTAAACTCGAACTTCCTGTAGTCGTGGTAGATAAGACCTCTGTATCCGTTATTGAATCCATAGATCTCTACCTGGTCTCCGCCAAGTGTATACCACAATGATTTAACAACACCTCTCATTGCGGCATTAAGTGCCTGGCAGTCCCCACCGCTTGTCAGCATACCGATTCTCTTCATATTTCCTTCTCCTTTCTGTAACTGCTTTCTAATTTTTTAGTAATAAGGTCTTACCGTATATGGTTCCCCTTATGATATATTGTAAGAAGTACTCCGTACTTCTTTTGAATACGCTCGCCGCTAAGGCATCATAAGGAATCCACCGCTACGTGATCCCCCTTATGATATAGTCAACCATTTCGCCTACATTTTTCATTTTTACAACGGTCTTCATATCAAACCTTATATCGAATTCCTCCTCGACAGCATCCATAAGGGTAATATGTATAAGGCTATCCCATCCCTCTACATCAGCTGCCGTAGTTTCATCACTTACCGTAATGTCGTCCCTGTCAAACACATCACGGAAGACCTCATTTAATCTGGTATAAATCTCTTCTCTGCTCATTTATTCCCCTTTCAGTCGGTCTGCCCTGTCACTTTTCTATTGATCGGAATTTACCGATATATACTGATTCTTATCCTTATAATCGTCTTTAATCCTGAATTCCCACGTCCGGTTGCCTTCACTGTCCTCATTTATCAGCTCGAATCCCATAAGTCCGTAGAAATCCTTAACCATCTTGTTCTTTGCCGTCGGATAGTAATATCCGTGAATGATCTTGATCCCTGCTTCCTTTGCTCTGTGTACCAGTTCATCCATCATGGCGAACTCCATGTCTCTCTTAAGCACACGACAACTCATGATCCACAGATCCATATCAAGAACATCACCGTTCTTATGGCCTATAACAACCGAAACCACACCGTTATCACCGAACTTATCCTGAAGCTTTCCGTAAATATCTATATATTCATCCGAATCTGCCGTTTCTTCGATCTCAGCCCTTGTATACCGTTTTGTCGTCAGATTAAACTGGTTGCTCTTATTCGAAAGCTGGGCAATTCTTTCCATATATATAGGTTCAAATGGTTTAATCGTTCCCTTCATCTCAAGAGATGTCAGATAATCCCCATAATTGTCAAAGCTTGCTTCAAGCTTTGCCCTCCTGGCATTTTCTTTGTACATCTCATTTCGCTTGGCATCATCCGATGAAAGATTGGTAACCTCAAAAAATCCCGAATGATCAAGAATCCTTATATAATCCTCGACACTTCCTATTTCCGGAGATACAACATTAAGCTGTGCTCTTACTATCTCACGCTCTGCCGGATTATCATCAACAAAAACAAATGACTCCGGCAGCAGATTAAGCTCTCCTGCCATATCGGCAAGATTCTTACTCTTCGGATCCCAGTTGGCCTTGATCTCTATAAAATCATCCGGCTTAAGTACTCCATCCGGGTGATTAAGCCCCGCGATCGCATTCTCTTCTTCATTCTTGGAACAGACGTTCAGAATGACACCTATATCCTTCAGCATCTTAAGATACTCCTGGAATTCGGAATATACCTGTCCCATAGATGTCTCAGGCCCTATCTCAATACCCTCTACTCCGTCATCACCGACTATTCCGCCCCAGAGTGTGTTGTCAAGATCCAGAGCCAGGGCTTTCTTATTTTTTCCGTAAATGGATTTGATTATGTTGCTTACACTATATGCAAGTGTCGGAATAGCTTCCATTGACAGCGCGTATTTATACATATGCCAATACAACGGATCGGACCATTTATCCAAGCCATAGCAGGCTGAAAGATAATTAATATCCTGAATGAAGAAATCCTTATGCTCTCCTGCATATGCCGCAAATCTTTCATTTAACCTGTTAATATAATTCACCCTGCCGTGTATATCGGTTGCATCCGCATTACCCAACAACCTGTAAAACGGATACTCGAAATTATTCTGTATAACCGGGCAATTATATGTGTTTTCTATCTTACCCCACAGTTTTTGAAAGTGAACATAATCTGCTTCCAGAAGCGCATCCACCTCATCAGCACTCATAGAGATTTCCGGATACTGCCTTATATTCCTGTTACCGGTATGTATATAGATGATATCCGGATGGAATTCCACAAGCTCCGGATTATCAAACATAACATCTTCCCAATACTGGGCATATTCACTCTCGTAAAACTGAGGACGTATCCCCTGATCCAGGAGAAACAGCTCAAGTATCATAATTATATCATGAGTAGTAGAGCCGCCCAGAACAGCGATCTTCTTATCGATAAATCCGTTTCCCTGTTCAAGAAGCTGTCTTTTAATGGATTTTTTTTTCTTTATTATGTATCTGCTGTCAAAGGGGTATTGCAATTCCTGCATTGAATGATATGCCTTCCTTGTTATCAAAAGTTATACATTAAGTATATCCGATTTACCCATCGATTTCAATCAAAACAAAAAGGTACAACTGCTTTTATCTCAGCTTATCATGCAGAAGATTTAACAAATTCACTCTCGACGTGGATTTGAGAATGTATCCGTCAGGTTTTAATGACATAACACGCTCAACCGCCTCCTTGTTTCCTATACCTGTAAGAAAGATAACCGGGATATCCTTTGTATCCGGTTCCTGTTTTAGCATCTGAAACACCTGCGGACCGTCAATTACAGGCATTTCATAATCAAGCAGTATAAGATCCACTCTGTTCTTTAGCAGGAACTTGATAGCCTGCATCCCTGCTGTAACTATATCGGTCTGATATTCTTTTCCTATCCATTCCCTTATCATCTTGGCATATGAAGAATCGTCATCTACGATAAGTATCCTTTTTAAAGATCCTGACGAACCCGGCAGACCGACAGCATTCTCTATTGCAGGCACCAGAATATCCATTTCTATAGGTCTGTCAACCCATGTGTAATCACCGATCACGGGCACTTTATCAAACAGATCGGAACGGTCTTTTTCCTCCCCTATAATGATCATGCTTCTGCCGCTTCTGTTTACATTATCACAGATATATGTCAGTTCTTCCAGCTTATCTTTCATTTCCGTAATATTTCCCGGAAGATAAAGAAGAAACAGATCTGTACTGCATGACATATCCTTTACTTTCTCATAGCCTTCCGAAAGAATAGAGGCTTTATATCCTGCGTCCTTCAGTTTTCTCTCAATGCCTTTTACAACAACACTGTACTGTAATACGATCAGTACAAAACTTTTCTGTCCTTCGCTCATTTTTCCTCCCAACGCGTATTTCGAGCCTTATCCCCATTCAGACATTTAATGGCGGTGTGTCTGCACCCATGGTTTTATCCCAGTATCTCACAATATACAAGCGTCTGGTTAAGGAGCTGATATGCCACTTCACCGAAGGTAACAGGTCCTGTATACGGAGGTATCTTCTGCCCTTTTAAGTTTCCAAACTGATAATTCAGTATACAATTACAGGATAAAGCAGGCCTGTGGGCTCCCGCTTCATTAATCCTCTCCCTGAACTTTGCGGCATAGTCCTTCACATCAACCGCAAAACGGTATTCAATATTCCGAAAGACCGGAGCATAGAAACTTACCGTGCTGTCTGTCACTTCCTTGATTGAAGTATTTATATACGAACCATTATAATCCGCAACCAGCGGCATCTTAATGTCTATACCCTTCTTCCTTATATACTCCGAAAGATTCACATCCTGCCCGTTAACTATGCAGTTTGTAACGCTCAGATCATTATCATTAAACTGAATGATCGGATCGGTCTTATCATCCGAGAAAATATTTATCATATTTATCATGGCGCTCTTCCCTTCCGGAAGCTTTATATACATTGCCACTGCCTTATCTGTATATGATTCTCCCCTTGTACCGTCATAGACCTTTGCGGTTCCTCCTGTTTCAAGATCGAAACCGGATATCCAGCCTATAGTCGGATGCATAAGCAGTTCTTCCACCTCGGGAGCTTCCTTGGCATACTTTGTGGCTACCTGCGATCCGTAGGGAATGATAAGTATGGTAAGACCGTTATCATAGCATTCTTCAACAATCTGAAATATATTATACTTCCCATAAGCTTCTACCCTTATTTCCTCGGCATAATCTATCTCATCAACAAAAAGCCTCTCTTTTGTAAGCAGCCCGCCCTCTTCACTGATGAAATACGGAGTTGTTCCTCCTATCCAATTGCCCTTGGGAAGCTGTTTTAACAGTGAATCATCCGCTGCTATATGTAGTTTTTTTCCTTCATTTATTAAATTTATGGTCTCTTCCAAATTTATAAGCATATTTTTCCTCCTATTCTCTGCCGTTTAAAGTGCCGCTATATTAGCAAGATCAACCTTGGCAACTATGGGATATTTTGCCAGGAATTCCTCCATTTCCTTCATACATGTTTCCATATCAACAGAATTTGCTTTAAGTCTCTTCTGCATTTTGGAGATCATCATATTAAAAGCAAGATTTGCTGAAGTATATCTTAGCTCTCCGTACAATATCTTCTCTATCTTTTCCCTAACAACCGCGTCCATAAAACTCCTCCTTTTAACTTAATGCCTCTATTATCCCGTCATAATCAAATCTGTCTGCTTTTTCACAGATCAGATCAAACTTTTCTTTTTCTGAGGCAGGAATGGCATATTCTTCTATTTCCTTCATGATATCATCTATCATGTCACTGTTCATATCTTCCGCCGCTTTACGGAGTTCTTCATAAATACTCTCCATAAGAAACTCATCCGCCAAAGGTTTATCAGAATCATCAGAGCTTCCTGACTCAAACAAAGGAGCCAGTATTTCCAAATAACTTAGATACTCATCCATGACGAAATCATGATTTTCTTTTATATATTGAATATTATCTCCCTTCCCCGCCATTTCAAGCTTCTCTGCACAGTCTCCAAGTTCAACGGCTCCCACAAGTCTTGCAGAACTCTTAAGCGCATGTATTTTTATTGTATAATTCTCCCAGTTCGAAGATGTAAAAGAGTTTTCAAGTTCCTCATACTTATCCTTTATAGAATCATAGAATATCTTAAGCACCGTCCTAAAGGCTGCTTCGGATCCTGAATTCTTTATTGCAATCTCTGTGTCGATTCCTTTGATATCTTCTATCGACAGTTCTTCATCCGATACATCCAAATCATTTGATTCCTCATATGATTCCGCATCTGAGACAGCTTCAGAATACTCTTCCATAAACTCTTCTTCAATTGCGGTCTCATCATTTTCATCCCCTTCAATATCCTCGTGCAGAGATTCTTCCATATTCATATCATCAATAAAAGAGGCTATGTTATATGATTTATTTGATTTAAGGAAATAAAATATTCCGAATGAGCCAGGTCCGCAATTTGAAGATATAGCAGCCGACGCCTGCTGAAAAACAACATGCTCAAAATATGCTATCTTCTGGATTTCCTCTTCGATCCATTTAAGTACATCCGTCAGCACATCTGCATAAGTAATAAATAAAATGTCCGAATCAGGTACTGTATCCTTTGGAAGAGCATATTTTATATATTTCCGATATGCTCTTCTTGTCCTGCCCAACCATATTCCGCCTACATCTGTCCTGTCGTTCCTTATCTTTAATGCCGGATGTATATTTAACGCATCTGCAATCCTATTAAGTCTGGAACTCACAAGCCCTTTCTTAGCCATATATTCTGTGGTATTGATAATAAAGCTGCATTTGAGACGCTTCTTTACCGTTTCAAGCTCGGATAGAATATCTTCAACCTGCTTTCCCTGCTGCATAAGCTTGTATGCGATCAAAACCAATATTCCCATAGAACTTGAGATACTCTCCGAATTGATAACCGTAACATTATCAAATGCTTTGGCCGCCTCGGAGGCTGTTTTAAAATCATCACTCATGCTTGTTGTGATCGCTATATGGATAAGATGATGCGCCTTCTTTAAATTTTCCGCAAAGAATTCCGTATAATCGGCTTCACACGGAGGTGCCGAAACGGCTTCCTTTCCGGATCCGATATGCTTAATAAGTTCATATGCATCCATATGAAACCCATCTTTAAATATTCCTTCTTCAGTCTTAATTACAAACGGAATAATGGGTATATGCAGCTTTCTTATCACGGAATCCGGAAGATCGCACATACTCGAAGATGTAATTATAACCGGAAGCTTCTGAGAATACTTATCGGCTGTATGTATCTCCTCACCATCTCCCGTCAAAACAGATCTTAATATGATCTTTTCACCGGAGATATGCCGTATAAGCATTTCTTCCATAGCTTCTCCGGAAACAGGCTTAACAAGATATCCGTCAAATCCTGCCTGATTATACAGCTCTCTGTTTTCGCTTCCCGCATTGGCTGTCAGCACAATAACCGGTGTGTTTCTGTTAAGCCCACCGGTCTGGTTTCTTAATGCTTCCAGACACTCTATTCCATCAATGCCCGGCATCAGATGATCCATAAATATCGCATCATAATGGATCCCTAAGCACATCTCCAGAGCTTCCTTTCCGCTCCTTGCCACATCGATACCCATGTCTGTATCCTCAAGCAGTCTGCGCTCAACCTCTAAGTTCATTTCATTATCATCTACTATAAGTATCCTGACTTCAGGCGCTAAGAAGCTGCTCTCGTATATATTTCTTTTAACTATCTGCTGGTTATGGATATTCAGTTCTCCAATCCTGTTATGATCCGATACCTTCTGCTTTACCATAACAGTAAAGGTAGAACCCTCACCATAAACACTGTTAACGGTGATCGTTCCATCCATCAGTTCAGTAAGCTGTTTTACAATGCTCAGTCCCAGTCCCGTTCCTTCAATATGGCGGTTTTTCCCTTCATCCACACGTTTGAAAGCGTCAAACAGATATGGCAGGTCTTCCTTTTTTATTCCCATTCCCGTATCTGAAACGGATATCATCAGTTCTACCTTATCCGTCTCTGCCTCTCTGCTCTCTACACGAAGTCCGACATGACCTTTTGCCGTATATTTTACTGCATTGTTTAACAGGTTTATTATGATCTGCTTAATACGGACCTCATCTCCGTAAAGAACCGTGGGCACCTCCGGATCCACGCTCACTTCAAATCCCAGTCCCTTATCATGGGTCCGAAGCCACATCATATTAACGATCTCCGAGAGCATATCTCCTATATGGTAGTCAACGGGAACTATGTCCATGCTCCCTGCTTCAATCTTGGAAAAATCAAGTATATCATTTATAAGTGCAAGGAGCATCTTGCCGGAACCCTGTATACCCGAAGCATCCTTTATTATATCATCCGACGCATCCTGATCTCTCAGAATAAGTTCGTTAAGACCCAATATTGAGTTGATCGGAGTCCTTATTTCATGACTCATACTCGAGAAAAAGCGGTTTTGTGACCGGTTTAATTCTTCTACCCTTTCGGCTTCTGCATGAGCTCTCTTACTCTCTTCCGTAAAGATCGTCTTTTGATACATCAGCATAAAATACATGCATATACCAACCAGTATAACCGACACAAGCGGATCAAGAAAACTCATCATCATGGAATGCGGATATATCCATTCCAAATGCCTGTATGCCGACCAGAATTCAAAAATACCGATGAATGTAAGTATGCCCATCATCGTAACCCTTAAGCGGCCCGTAAGAGACATTCCGATGAACATATATGCAAATATGATCCAGTATATTCCTCCTCCCCTTGTTCCTCCTCCGTAATAGAAGGTTATCGGTAATATTATAAAGATCAGTGCGCACACAGATATGAACGACCCTATTGGGATTTTTTCAAAGCGTATACTTAATGAAACCAATACCGGAATAGCTATTATGGATGCGGAAATGGTAACTATCTCCTGCATGCTTTCACCACCGATTATATCAAATATCAGGGCTATCACCATTGCGGAGACTCCTATTATTGACAGCATGATAAACGTTCGTTCTTCATAACTGCGTGTGAAGTCTGTAAGTCTTGCAAACAGCTTTTTTATCAGCTTCATCATACACCCCTCCCGTCATAGCTTATTTTCTTTGCCGGAAGTACCCTAAGCATAACTCTTTCAAAATCAGATGTATCGATTGGCTTGGCTATAAAGCCGTCGAAGCCTTCTTTCATAAACATTTCTCTTGCACCTGATACTGCATTTGCGGTGAGTGCAACGATCACGGCTTCCCTGTCCATATCTTTTGCCAAGGCTTTTATCTGCTTCATGGCTTCCACTCCGTCCATTTCCGGCATCATATGATCCATAAATATAAGATCATAATCATTCTCCCTGAATTTACGGATAGACTCCATACCGCTTGCTGCAGTATCGATAACCATCATATAATCCCTGAACAGAGAAGTGGCGACAACAAGATTCATTGGTTCATCATCAACTACCAGAGCCCTGACACCTTTAAAAACAGGCTTCCCCCGGCTCTCATTATCTTCTGATTCCCCGCCATCATGTCCATCATTCAGTATCTTCATTATCGGATAAGCATATAAAGGTTTGGGCATAAGTATTACCCGGCTGTTTTCAGGAAGTTTAAAATCCGGCTCCGCCGTTACCACGATTGTTATTTCTTCCTTCGCAAGCAATTCGAAATAGCCTCTGTTCTCTTCATACTCTTCCTGTCCCATGAATACATGAGTCGCATTCAGCTTCTCCTTGAGACGTTCCACTTCATAGACCGTTTCTGCCGGATACAGGGGAACATTCATAGCCGATGCAAGGTTTGCAGCCATACTCCGGTAAAAATCACGAAGTCTCGGAACCTTATACTTATCAGGTCTTACATGGAAAAGAACTGCACCGTCAAATGACTCCCCCAGTTTAAGGCAGGGTTTATCATCAACTACTTTCTGAGGAATAGTAACTCTTATTGTTGTTCCGTTTCTCCTGTCGCTTTCAATCTTGACAAAGCCACCCATCCTGTGTGCAAAACCGTATACTATGAAAAGTCCCAGGCCTATACCGCCTGAACTGCGGTTTCTCTTCTTGTTAGCCTGGTACATTCCCTCGGTAACCGACCTTATATCATCACCATTCATACCTATTCCCGTATCGGTCATCTCTATAGTAAGGTTCACGCCGTAATCCATATTCTCGGTATACATTTTCACATATATACCGCCTTTTTTCGTGAACTTTATCGCATTCTCCAAAAGATGCCGGAATATCTTATGAAGCTTTTTTATATCCCCGGTCATCATCGCAGGTGTCATAGGACTTAAATCAACAACAAGTTCCAGGTCTTTAACACTGTCATTCATACGAAAACTTGTAACCACATCATTTATAAGGGATGTGCTCATGTAATTATCTTCTTCAAGAAATATCTTGTTTCTTTTGCATTCTGTATAATCCTGGATATCCTCAATCTGGTATGAGAGCCTTACTCCGGCAGTTTTAATGGAATCCGCTTCATAGCCGATCCCTCTTTTGATCAGAAGGTCTGACATACCGTTAACCACATTTACCGGTGTCCTTAGCTCATGTGATATATTTGACAGAAAATCCTCCATGCTGTCATCATTTGCTTTAATACGTTCCTCTTTTATCCTGTTCTCTTCTTCATCATAGAGCCTGTCATTTATACCCCTCACGCTGATATAATATATAAAAAGCACTATTAATATATGAAGCAGAAGCCTTGATATAGCAAGCTTATCAAATACTAACGGGTCACCCCCGGGAAAATTAAAAATGTGAATAAACAGCAGGGCAAAGTACTCAAAAAGAAAAAAATATATCATGTAGGTACTGTTAAGCATGGAATATGCTGCCATTGCCAAAACCGCTACCAATGCCGTATCAAATAATGAGCTCTTATGTACCCCATGATAAAAGACCAAAAGAACGGCATATACAAAATAAAACAGTTTCCGTATATCATATTCTACCCGGCCGGAAAGATTAACTGCCCAAAGAGACATAAGTCCGACAACAATAACCGGTGGGACCCAGAATTCCCATCCCATCAGCTTTATCTCGGCGATCAAACCCAAAGACAACAGAGTTGCCAAAAAGGCTATAAATTTCTCGTTATTTTTCTGGCTCATAACGTTCCTTCCTCAGTACTGACATTGCATACTCTATTTTGATCCTGTCATGATATCCCGCAAGCGATAATTCCTTCATTATGCGATCGATCAGTATGCTAATATTATCCTGTTTACACATGGGTAAAACCACAAAATACATATTATGCTGCCACCTGATCATAATATCGGATTTTCTGAGTGTATTTTTAAGGATATTACCGAATTCGGATACCATCTCCGAGAATAATACCCCCTTCTCCCCGGACGATAAGGAAAACAATATCCTTACAGCAGTTCCTCCGTAACGCACTAAAAAACGTTCAATAAAACGATAATTGCTTAAAAACGCTTCCTGCCCCAAAAGTAATGCCCCCTTACCCTCAGTACGTTCAGCCATGATCTTGATTATCCTGATAAGTTCCCCGTCTATATCCTCCTTAGGATTCTCTGCCGTCGTATCGGGATCATATATACGATAGCCATGCTTGCCTTCCCGTTTAGCTTCATAAAGCGCATTATCCGCATACTGAAACAGTATCTGATAATCCTTCCGGTTATCATTGGTGAAAGCAGCTCCTATCGATATTCCCAAAGGAATTCCATGATCTTCTCCCATCAGGGATATAGCTTCCTCTGTCAGCTGTTCATTAAGCCTCTGGGTTATGGATGCTACCGAATCCTCATTATTCATATCTGTGAAGAATCCCATAAACTCATCGCCGCCTATCCTGCATACCATATCATCGTTTCTTACATTGAGCCTGACTATTCCGGAAAACGCAACAAGGACACGGTCACCCATATCGTGACCATAGAGATCGTTTACAAGCTTGAAATTATCAAGGTCCATTACCATTAAAGCTCCTTTTTCTGTCTTGCAAAGCTCTGATACTTTTTCCGTACCGCTGGCCTTGTTCAAAAAGCCTGTCAGCTTGTCAAGTGTAGCTTCCTCGGTAAGACTTTCTATCGTTTTATTGTTATCTATTGTGTTTTTTATACGTTTGATAAGGATGTCCTTGTCAAAAGGTTTACGTATGAAATCAGAAGCTCCTGCCTTAAGTCCCCTGCGCTCTGTTTCACTGTTATTCTCACCAGTCAAAAAGATCACCGGAGTCAGGTTTCTTTCATGGTCTTCTTCATATTGACGCAGTGCGCGGTATGTCTCAAAACCATCCATATCGGGCATCAATATATCAAGCAGTATAAGATCAGGTGTATGATCCATAATAAATTCCAGCAGATCCGCACCCGAACGCAGACAGCTCACACGCATATTCTCTTCACGCAACATATTTTTTGCATTTGTGAGACTGAAAGGTTCGTCATCTACAACTGTTATCCAGTAACCCATATCTCTCTCCCAAAGTATCTGTCAACCGTTCATTAGTTTAATTATGGTTTTATACTCATATTTATCCGATGCATCTTTGAGTTTATCATATAATTCCTTACTTTCTGCCGGAATGCGGTAATCACCCATTTCAGCAAAGATGCTGTCAAGCATTTCGCAATCCATATCTTCCGCGGCTGCTCTTATCCCTTCAAATACACTCTCCATAAGGTCTGTATCGGCTTCCGGTTTATCATAGTCGGAATCAAATCCCGAAAATACCTCTTCCAGAATCTTTTTAAAGCTATCATATCTGTTTATAAATACATCATGGTGGCTCTTTATATAGACAATATTTCCTTCTTTACCTGCATCCTCAAGTCTCTGCGCCTCCTCACCGAAGACGTCCGCTCCTATGATCCTTGCCGAGCTTTTCAGGGCATGAACCTTTATCGTATAATTCTTATAATCTTTATTCTCATAGAAACGGCTAAGCTCCAAGGATTTTTCATCTATTGATTCATAGAATACCTTTAAAAGAGCCAGGTATGACTCAGCACTTCCACTGTTCTTAAGTCCTTTCTTTGTATCAATAATATCTGAATTTATCATAGCTATGGCTTCCGGGAGGTTTATGTGATCTTCCGGGTTATCATCCCCGGTGCTGCATATCGTTACTTTATCCTCTGAAATATATTTAAGCATTATTTCTTCAAGCATTATCGGGTCAACCGGTTTTGCAAGGTAATCGCTAAAGCCCTCCGAAATATATTTTTCTCTAACTCCCGATATTGCATTTGCCGTTAGACACACAACAGGGGTTGAGACATTTTTATTTGATGGACTCTCTTTTATTCCATGAAGCGTTTCTATTCCATCTTTTTCCGGCATCATATGATCAAGAAAGATCATATCATACCTGTTCTTTTCAGTCAGCTTAACACACTCATCACCACTGTGCGCAGTATCAAGCATCACACCCGTCTGCTTTATAAGGCTCTTGAATACCATAATATTCATAGGATTGTCATCCACTACAAGCACACGCGCATCGGGAGCCGTAAATCTTTCATGATATTTGTAATCTGCTGTAATCCGCTTTCTTAAATAAAGGCTGTTGTCCTCATCTGCATCTTCTGTTTCAGCTAAGTCATACTTCTCTGCATCTGCCTCCGAATAATCAAGCATTTCATCAACCAGACCCAGCAGATGCCTGCCTGCTGTCTTAACATTCTCAGAATATTCACGGATTGCCGTTTCACCGCTTTCCCTTAAGATCATTTCGTTCATGCCAAGAATCGCGTTGATTGGCGTCCTTATCTCATGGGACATTTTGGACAGAAATTCCGATTTGGCATCACTCGCAGCGATTGCCTTCATCGACATATGCAGATATCTGTTGGAGCGTGTCATAATAATACTTATTATCAGCACAATGGCTATGACTACAGTAATGGTTACAAACATAATGGAATTAAGTGAACCAAATACGGATGTAGCATCTTTAACTGATATACAGAACCATTCATTCTGTATATCCGCAACATATACTATATAGTTCGCCCCATTAAATATGAACTCAAAATAGTCGTTCTCTTTATTGAGCCTGCTTAATATCTCAGATCCCAGCGTGCCCTTTTCATCATGATAATTCTTGAAAACCTCGCCAATATCCGAATGAGCCACTACCATTCCATCATCATTGAGGATCATTTCAATATCGGAGTTCCCGTTTTTTACAGCCTGCTCCGTCAGGTTCTGTATCCGGTCAAGAGATACATCAACCGATATTACGCTGACACCGTCACACAACGTCTTACCGAGAGCAAGCATCATATTTCCTGACTGAACATCAATGTAAGGATCCAGGATCGTAATTTCACCCGGATTCTCCATCGGTCTTTTATACCAGGGCCGCTCCGTTGCGTCATAATCCTTGGGCGGCTCCCAGTTGGTACCGCTGAAGAATCTTCCGTTTATGTATCCGTACAGGCCCGTCGAATTCTCTATAACGGCATTTCTCACCGCTGTTGATTCACCTACAAGATAGTCCTGTATTTCTTCATCCGTCCTCTCTTCATTTATCATTTCATCCAATGTATAGGCGGCAAGTTTGACGGAATCGATATTTGTAGTCAGATACCGCTCTATCTGATCTGCGGATTCTTTAGCTGTTATCTCACCGGTTTTTACTATATTATTCCGTTTCTCGTTATAGAGCATACGGTAATACACTATGATTATTCCGGTAAAAAACAATATAACAAGAACGGCTATCACTATATTTCTTTTTATAAGCTTTCTTTTATCCCTGTCTGTATCTGTACTCATATCCTTCGTCTTCACCATATCAAATAAATTCAATTATCATGCAATATCTTTCCTGCCTCATACAATATGTAATGCTGCCCTGTGGATATAGTGACTCATGGTTTAAGAATACCATAGTTCAGGAGCCTGTTCAAACATTATAGACAAGTCCCCGGATTTATCTGACATTTAAAAAAACCATTCATATCGATCCGGCTTTTATGACTGTCAAAAAGACCGGGGGCTTTTTACAGATCAAATAAACTCATCTGCCTGTATTTCTCCGGAAGGTCGCTCATGAAACGGAAGCATTCCTCAGGACTTGACATAATACTGTTTTCTTTACATATCCTTTTGAATATTGCTGTCAGATTACGTGCGTTTGGACTCGGAAGTTCATATGAATTTCCGTACTGCTTAATATATCGTTCCTTCATTCCGGGAAAATGCTTATCAAGCGCCGCGTAGTAGTATTCCCTGTTTCCTTCCCGAAGAGTCAGTCCCATGCCAAAATCTATGATACCCTTTACCCCGGTACGGACACATTCATTCAATATAGATGTGATGTTTTCCTCTGTATCGTTAATGAACGGCAGGACAGGCGTGATCCACACTATCGCCGGAATGCCTCTTTTGCGCATCTCCTCCAGTACTTCTATCCGCCGCTTCGTATTACAGACATTTGGCTCAAGTACTTGACACAGGTCATCATCATAGGTCGTAAGAGTCATCTGCACCACACATTTTGCCGATCGGTTTATTTCATCAAGCAGATCTATATCCCTAAGGATCAGGTCTGATTTTGTCTGTATCGCGACACCGAATCCATATTTTAGGATAATCTCCAGACACTTTTCTGTAAGCCTTAAATCTTTCTCAATGTGCATATACGGATCCGACATCGCACCTGTCCCTATCATACCCTTTTTCCTTTTTGATCTCAGTTCTTTTTCCAACAGTTCCGGAGCATTCTGCTTTACCTCTATATCCTCGAACGGATGCGTGAACCGGTAGCAACGGCTTCTGCTGTCACAATAAATACAACCGTGGCTGCATCCACGATATATATTCATTCCATGGCGGCCGCCATTAGCGGTCAGTATTCCTTTTGCTTTAACATAGTGCATCTTATACCCTCACTGTTTCACTCTTTGGTATCTTTATTGCCATAGTAACTGTTCCGAACAGTTAGTTGCCAAACACTTATAACATACAATACTTATAACATAATTTGACGCCGGTATCTTTATAATAGTATTAAAAAGATTAAATCTATTGATTATTTGAAAGCTGTCCCATACCGGTTTCAGGTTGACAGAGATACTTTTTTTGATATGATAAATTATAAATATGCCGGCTATACCATCCTTACATGATGAATTGTATATAATATGGCAGTGGTATCGTGGTGAAACCATAAAGAGAGGCAGAACTTCTTAAGTATGGAGGCAGATATGGAGTATAGTTTTTTCGGTTGGGAGACAGCTGATTCAGCACCTGTTACAGATGAATATCCCGTAATAAATTCACCAAGGGATCTGTATGATGCTTTATCGGATATATGGTGTGAATACACCTGCGCTCCCAGGCTCAGGGACGGATGGAGTAAGGAAAATAAGACTCTGGGGCAGTGTTCGGTCACAGCCTTCCTGGTTCAGGATATATTCGGCGGTAATGTATACGGGATACCCAGGGAAGGCGGCACCTTCCATTGTTATAACGTCGTAGGTGACCGGGTTTTCGATCTTACCAGTGAACAGTTTGGTGATGAGGAGCTTGATTACACAGACAATCCCGAGCAGTTTAGGGAAGTGCATTTTGCCGGGGAAGAAAAAAAACAGCGCTACGAGTATCTGCGCAGAGAATTGAAGGCTTATTAAATTATTATACCCGATGTTATTTTGTTTTACTGCATCTGTATACATCTGTCGATATGTATCAGAAATTCGGTATTCGTACCGGACCGGGTTTTCTGAAAGCAGAGACGTGTCATGCGGAACGGTTTTATTGCAATTTTCATCACCTGTATATCCTGACTCTGCAGTTAAGCTTACCCTTTTTGCTCAGATTCAGTTCTTGTGAGAACTCGAACTTACCCTTTCCCCTTACGGATATCACATCTTTTGTACTTAACTGTTTTGCATTCTCACTGCAGCTTCGGCCGTTAAGAAAAACCAGTCCTGCAGGGAACAGATCAAAAGCTTCCTGTCTTGACAGGTTATATACCCTTGCTATAACAGCATCAATTCTCTGCGAGGATACCTGTATGACTTTATCATCCATATCTGGTGTGGTTATTCCAGCGATATTATCCGCTATTTCGGTTTTTACTGATGTATGCTTAACCCTCGTAAGATTATCCATAATGAACTGTGCTATATTGTCCCTGCAGAAGACACAGGCTTCCTTGTCCTTTACAAAAATATCTCCCAGCATCTCCCGCTTGATCCCAAGGTTCATAAGAGCACCGAGAAAATCCCTGTGATTCAGGTCATCAGCGAATTTACTTGCAAGAGGTCTTACAGACAAAGCCATTATAGGGAATTCCTGTGCGTAACCAAGTTCATCTTCGCTTCCGAACCGTATGATCTTACGTTCAGACAGATCGCACCCTCCAAATAACTTGGGATGAGCATATTTAAGCTCGGATTCATTATTATAATATACCGAAAGCTCGGCAACAGACATAAAATCAGTAAATGTATACTGTCCGTTGTTATAGCTTCTTTCAGCAAGCTCACGCAGTCTTTGTATTTCATCCATAGGCTTACTTATCTCCCTCTTCGCGGGTCCCTCCTTATGACAAGTTATCGTGTGACTCTCTTTATAAACAAAAATATCTTATATATACGTAACTGATATGTAATGACCTCCTGTCAAGAGAAAACTTACAGGGAGTCACCACAAACTTATTTAATTGTTATTCTGATATATGGATAATATGCCGAGCAGGCTATCCGTCCATTCACCATAGGTCGAAAGAATTTCGTCCTGATCGAATCCGATAATGGTGCAAAAGCCAGTGCCATACTCTACAGCCTCGTTGAAACAGCCAAGGCCAACCAGCTTAATACCTACAAGTATTTTGAGCTGCTTCTTACTGAAATTCCCAAACATACGGCAGACACAGACCTGCGTTTTCTTGATGATCTCATGCCCTGGTCGTACAGGGTTCAGCGCGAATGTCCGAGTCTCTTAAAAAGATCTTAAGTTTTCAATGAACAACAGTTAAATATAGCTATGCCTTAATTGCCACATGAATACTGGTGTTTTCGGCATTATGGCGTCCATGAATGAGGGCTTACCAACCAAGCACCGAAAAAGATTGCCAGTATTATTGCGAAAAATCAATTAGGTTCTATGCGAATTTATGAGTAATTGTTATGCCTTTTTTCACAGATATTTTTCATGGAACTATCCACAGGAAGCTCACACGCAATATCCATTATTCAATAAAATCCCTAAAGAATCCCTGTCGAACTTCAAGAGTCTTAGATTTTCTATTTATAATATCAATTAAATTATCCGCTGGAACTGCTACTCCATATCCCATATCATCATACTCACCATTTTTAGGATTTGCATCTGGAATCTGACAAGCAATTCCGACCAAGCAACCATTTTGATTAATTACTGGTCCCCCACTATTACCACCTCTAATACGTGCAGTTATCAGCATCGCATCAATGTTAGCGAGATACTCATATCCATACGCTGCTATTCTTCCCCTTGTTGGAGTAATTCTGGATGAAGCTTTACCGGATATCGTAGCCTTCTCTGCTGTAAGAAAATCTGTAAATGTTGGAATTTTTGGATATCCCATTACAAGCACTTCCTGCATTATCTCCCCATCATCTGAATAAATGATTGGCTCCGCAATTCTTCCAGTATGAATAAAAGCCAAATCAACATATTTATTCTCCGATATATAGATTGGCTTTCCTTCGAGTTCAGATGCTTTATAACCTTTTATCTGCAGATTTGTAACATCAGTTAGACAATGCTTCGCAGTTACAACTCCATCAAGAAATTTAAAACCTGTGCCGGCAGCATAATCTCCATTTCCTTTATCCCACACCAATGGTATCACAATATCTTTATACATTCTATAAATATACTCAAAGCCGTAGACCATAGAATTATAATAATATTTCAACCTAGACTTTTCTCTCTCGAAAAAGGCCCTATCCCTCACAATAAATAGATAATTGTCATATAATCCCATTCCACCAAGACTTCTAATGCATTCCAACTGTCCACAATCACATAGTCGTTTACAAATTCTATTTACGACAGTAGGCTGATAAATAAGTGTGTTGCCCTCCTTGAATTGCTCACTAAACTTCAACACAGATTTGTCTTTTACCTCACCAGCATCAGAATTCTGAAAATCAAAATATTCCAATATCTCCAAGATCAAATCTGGATATTTCAAATCGTAATCATTGTAATAAACCATCTCTCTTTACCAAGACTTTATAAGCCCCTTCTTCTCAACACCCTTTACCAAATATACACTAAGTAACTAAAACTTCCCACACCGAAAAGGTGTATAGAACCTTGAAAATTCAATGATGTAGGCAATTAAAAAGGCATAGTAGCTGTGCCTTTGGTATAATTGAGTTGATTAAAAACAAAAACGAAAGGAGCTAACTATGCCAACATCAATTTTACCACAGGATCAGGTCGGACAGGAACTTTTTAATTCAATTTCTTCATTTTTTTGCAGGTTTGGTATCGGAAATCTTCTCCGGAAATGCAACTTCCAGAAAGAAAAAGGTGTTTCGTTTAAATTTCTGATACCATCGAGCCGCTTACGGGAGAGAACCGTGTTAATGTTTTTGTTGTTGATGACAGCCTGTTCGAGCGTACCAGCTGCAAACATGCAGAACTCGGCTCGAAAGTGTTTGACCATGTATCCATAAAATACCGCAAGAGCTATCGTCTCATGACGCTCGGCTAGACCGAAGGGAATACGTTACTTCCAGTTAACAGCTGCCTCAATTTACATATAAATACGCTGTTTAACTTTCATAATATATAGCTATGGTGAAACAATATACATATTTCCTTCTTTAGTCGGAAGAATACTCCTCAATAGCTGTTAACAGAGAATTGTAGCGTAGCAAATATATTTAATTCATCATCTAGATCTGTAGCCTCCCCTATAATATTTGTTATCATACCTATGCATTTTATTTCTTCGCCATACATAAACCCGAACGTTTCCGGATTAACCAGAAAGAATTTATCCTCTACTGGAATTAAATACCCATCATCAGAAACCAACATCTTTCTAAATGGAATTATATTATTCATGGCTGCAACAATTCCATGAATACCTTCATATTTTTTATCACACTGTTTTTCATATTCATGAATTTTCTTTTCGATAAGCTTCCCGCCTTCATGTCTACGTTGATCTCTGTTCATGTTATTTTCTTCATGTTCAGCCACCGTTCTTCTCTTCTGTTATTTTTCATTCTTTTTCATGAACTCAATAATTCCCTCCTTAGAAAAAAGCCCTTCTAAATACTCCAAAGCTTATATTTCCTTCAGAATACTAAATTGTTTGTCCGAAGCATCAAACTCTGCCCAATTTGCCTGACTAAGCAATTCATCCATGATCCTAAAAATCCGTTCAGGATTAAAAATCGAAAGTGAAACACCTAACTCAGCTTTTACTTTATTGCGCCTGGATTTTAAGTAAACCTCTGACTCAAAATCTTTTATAAATCGCTTCACCTGATCGATCACCTCTTTCTGTTCAGGATTATTCTCAGATAAAGCATTTAACATAAATGTTTCCAATGCCCCCACTTCCTGCATTGGGACAAGCAAATAGCACATCCTGGCTTTATTTTCATCAAATGAACTCTGGTATGATACTTCTGTCCAAATGTTCAGATTAGCACTTATTCTGTCAATACTTCCCTTGGTTTCCGGAAAACAATCAACAAATCCTTTAAAAGTTGCCGTTACACGTTCATTTTCTGCCTTTTCATCATCATGATCCGTTACCACAACCAGGCTATCTAAACCTGCATCATACTTCTCTCTTTCGGAAATTTTCGCCATTACGCGGCTGAAATCATTGCCCTCCACTCTCCATATACCAAGCACACTTTGATTTTTTCCGCTGTACCATACTATCTCATTTTCTGTATACAGTGGCTTATCCGTCTTTTTATATTTCCAATCACCTAACGCTTCTAAATAAAGACCGATCAGGACCTGATCCGTTTCCCCCTCACATAATATAAGACTATAGCGTTTTGTATTCATCATCTCACTTCCAGATTGTATTCTTTACGTAATGTATGTGCCTCCGAAGCATCCAAAGTTCTTACTTGCAACGCCTCGCCATTATCTCTCATCGTTATAACCCGGATATCATCGCCGTTGAGCTTATCACTATCTAATACCGCCAGAAAATGATCGAGGAATTCAATATTATGTGTAGTTATAAAAAGCTGCACATTATTTCTTTTTGCATATTTTATTAAATTGGAACAAAAAACCTCCTGTGCTTCCGGATGAATACCAACATCTATCTCATCTATGCATATAATAGAATTTTTATATAACTCTATTGCTCCAAGTATATAAAACCAACGCTGTACACCGTCACCATATGCATAAATAGGCAGAGCTGTTCCATCCGGCTTTTTAATACTGATGGGTGCCTGAGACCCGTCCGGATACGGTATCATATCAATGCCAGATATTTCCGGAAATATAGACTGCATATTGCTTACAACTTCCTCTAATATCCCCTCTCGTTTTAAGGACCCATATATCTGAATATTTTCCGTAATAGCTGTATGCGCCAAAACATCAACATACTTCGCTATTACATACGGTCTTACATTAGATGCCGCCCCAAAAGGAGATGTAACATCATATTCCTGAGCACTATTTGTGTCGGCTATCTTCCATTTTGCCAACAAAACAGGCTGTTGAATCTGCATTCCAGATAAAAGGAGTTGTAACCCGTTATTTACAGGTGGCGCCTCATTTGTACTGGGCACTATCTGTTCATTCATCTTTTTATAAGATGAATCATAGCTAGTCAACAAGTCGGAAGGATATACTGTATGCTCAAATTTTACAGTTTCACCATTCCAAACCCCTTCAAAACTCATTTCAAATGGAAGTTTACTCTTGTCATTAAAAACAGAAAGTATTTCCTCCATGATCCAATATGGAGTTTGTATTCTTGAATATCTGCCTCTGCTTACAGGAACATTCATAAAGGGTATTATATTCTGACCACATGCCCATGAATAAACCGACTCCAGGATAGAAGTTTTACCTACATTATTCGATCCCATTATAAAATTTATATGCCCCAGATTATCAAGCATCTGTTCTTTATATTTCCTAAAGCCTTTAATTGTAATCTTCTCAAGCATTTGGTTTCCCTCCATACATTGGTGTCTGTCACCGTTAATTACGGTTTCTGACTTTTACTCAAAACACATCTTCACAACTTCAGTCACCTTTCCCTGCTCATTATAAGCATTGCTGCTGCCATGGCCGGATCCGGTCTCGGTAGTGAAGGCATTGCTGCGATAGCAGGACTGATGGTCATCCCTGCTCTGAACTGCCGTAGCATCGATATCCACAGAAATGCAGCTCATCCAAAAGTTTAACTCACTGTTTGCGGCATCATAAGGTGTCGTCTTTACCGGCGCATTGATATAATGTATATCTGAACCCAGAATAGTTTTGTAAGCAGAAATATCTTAACCGTTCTGCCATAACAGGTTATTCCGACTGATCAGGCTGCATGATAGTAATAGTCTGTTTCCCAGGTGTTCCATCCTTTTTCATATACTGACGATGTGTTACTTTCCCTTGTTTTGCATCAAGCTTCGTCACTATATCTCCACCAGGTTTCATTTCCTGTGTAAGCGTATCCCCAGGGTTTTGAATAAACT
This sequence comes from Lachnospiraceae bacterium, assembly GCA_024691125.1. Lineage (GTDB taxonomy): Bacteria > Bacillota > Clostridia > Lachnospirales > Lachnospiraceae > UBA2868. The sequence goes on from JAILNV010000025.1 coordinate 29,227, forward strand.
TACTCAAGCCAGAACCAGTTGTAGAAACAAGATCATTTGTATTCCCAAGTATCAATTCATTGCTCATTATTTCACTCTCCTTCGAAATATTCGTTGTGTCCATCAGCAAAGCAGTTAATCGGTTAGTGTAAGTCCTCTATCATACGTACCTTCTATTCGTTCCCGTTCTATGAGATGATACCCCAAATAACTTCATCCGACAAGCCCTAGGCGTGCTGAACGGATGTCGAATATAAGGAGGTTCTCAATGAACACAAACCAAACACTCGTCAGGCCACTCTGGCCAAATGGTCTACCATCTTCCAGGAGCAACAATCCAGCGGACTTACCATCAAAGAATGGTGCTCCCAAAAGGATATTTCCATCCACAGTTTTTACTATTGGAAGCGCATCGCCAAGGAAGAGTATCTCAAATCTGTTATGCCGGAGATCGTTCCGATCTCCATCCCTTCCGATCCTCTTCCCGCTCCGGGATCAACTGCTCCTGCAAAGGAACTCGAGTTGTACAACTTTAACAACTCGTGCAACTCAAGTAATACCGTTCCAGATCCGGTTCCTATTTCCATCTCGACGGGTGATATCCGAATCGAGATCGGTGCATCTGCGCCGGATGCATTGATCACTAAGATCATAGGAGCGCTGCGCAATGCTTAGAAATGCTGATCATTCTTCCTTTGCCTCCGTGTACGTGGTATGCGGCTATACGGATATGCGCCTCGGGACCGATTCCCTGGCAACGATCATCCAGTCACGCTATCACCTGACGGTATTCGCACCCGAAGTCCTGTTTCTCTTCTGTGGCAGTCGCGTCACTGCATCCGTTGTATCGGTGATGATGAACGCTAAGTTTGCTAACCACCAACCGCTTGAACGCCAGGTACAATTCTTTAAAAGCTTTGGTGTTAACTTAAAATCCAACACCGCTGCCAACTGGATGATCAATGCTTCCGAGCAGTACCTGTCGATCATCTACGATGAACTTCATAAACATCTATACGATTCCGAAGTGATCCACGCAGATGAAACTCCGTTTCAAGTCATCCGCGATGATCGTTCTCCCGGCAGCAAAAGCTATATGTGGGTTTACCGCAACGGAGAATGCAGCGATAAACAAATGGCCTTTCCAAACGTGAGCGAAAAACAGCTCCAGCAGACGGTAAAACCTCTGGTGGATAAGTTTTTCGCGTGGGCTAAAAATGCCATTCTGAAAGTCCCTGCTGAAAGCCTTACTGCCAAAGCTCTGCAGTACAGTATCAATCAGGAAGCCTATCTTCGCGTCTTCCTAGATTCCCCCAATGTCCCGATGCAGAATAACCGTGCAGAACAAGCTATCCGTCCATTCACTTTAGACCGTAAAAACTGGGTGGCAATCAACTCTCCAAAGTGTGCTGATGCCAGTGCTATCATCTACAGTCTCGTAGAAACTGCTAAGGCGAATCAACTTAGTGTACAGGCTTATCTTGAATACCTGCTCACTGAATTACCGATACACATCGATGATAAAGATCGTAATTTCATCGCTGATCTTCTCCCTTGGTCCAAGGCTGCACAGAAAAAGTGCCGCGCTCCTAAAAATCTTAATTCATCTTTCAATGTGCTAATCTATCTGAATCGCCTGTAATACGGTGGTTCTTTTATTATATGGTACTCATGATTTAAATACCTGTTCTATGCGTTACCGAAACACATCGATGATAAATATTTATATCTTTATCGCCAATCTTCTTCCATAGTCCACAGTCACGTAAAAAATGTATACAATCAGATGCGTACGCCTTCCTGATATGCCCCTTCAACTCCAAACTATCAGAATTATACATATTCAGTCGACTACCTAGATGATTGATTATGTTATTATGGGATAGTATAAAATAATCAGAACCAAAACCTCCTTTCATAGATTGCTTTTAGTTCTTTTAGTTTTGCTCTCGCATCCTCAATAGAACGATTGAAGTGTTCTCCTTCACATATGACATTATCGTCATCATCAAATACGTACCCGTACACTTGATGTTTAAGTCTATGTGAATATATCAGATACGATATAGCATAAGAAACCTTATTCGTTGATACCCCCATATTCTCAGCAATCGATTCATGTATCTTCCATGGCCAGGGCTGGCTCGGTAATTTCGCTACAACATCATCCAAAAAATCCTTTGGTAGATCATACCCTGCTTCTAGGGCATTATCAGATAAAAGCAATCTCTTTTTAGATTGAATTGCTTTAATCCCGTATTTTCTTTCAATGGCCGTATAGACTGCTGAATAAAAACTACTTTTCGGCTTTCTAGTACGCGAAAAACAATTCGGATCCACTTCCATTAAATCCAAAACCGTTTTTTCTACTTCACCCTTTGTATACTTTTTCAAATCCATCGTTATAAGTGCATTTTCACCAAATGCAAAGGTTCCCATTATTCTTGACACAGTAACAAATACTATTATTTGGCGATAATTCTTCTGTAATTTGAATATATTTCCTTTGATTTTAACTCGTAATTCCGATAAATACTTGTCTGTTTTTTTCAGTAGAATAGCTATAGGAACCCAAACTTTTATATCAGAAGATGCAGAAAACACTTTTTCATATTTTCTATTATCACGCATAAATTTCTGCTTTAACGAAGTAGCGATAATAGGATTTTTATATATCAAACAAATGTAGCCCGCTGCAATACTCAGAGGAGTTATTATAGACTCCTTAGTCATGCCTTGATTTTCATAAAAATGCGTCTTCCTTTCATAGTATATACCGTTTGTTTTGAGTATTTTTTCAATATCCTTTTGAATTTTGTCAGTCGCTCGTAGTGCCGTCACGTTGACATTTGTTTGATTGTTGGTAGCATAGATGATTGAATCATTTATTTCCTTATCTGTAGAGACAATTACTTTAATCAATACCGATCTAGAGTCACTTTCAACCACAGACTCAGATGCTTCACCTGATAGATACTGGTAAATTGATTCTGAAGTCTGTAATCCATTTACTATTTGAACATCTGTTATACTAATAGAATTTCCGACAATTGTTGCCTTTGATCCAATAATAGTTATACCATTATTTAACCACCAAAAATCTGGGCCTTCACATTTTTTCAATGAATTTAAAATATCTCTATTCACAGGATTCAATCCTAGATAATCTCTGACATTCGAATCAAACAAACGCCTTTCAAGATTTCCTTTTTTATTCAAAATAACTCTGTATTACGATCACTGCAGTTCTTCCCGTCGCCTTCTATACTCGATTATCGGCTTATCTGCCATCAGGAGCCGTTCATCTATACGAAGTGCGGTCTTTGACGGAATCTGCTTCTCCACGACACGCTTATCCTGCCGCTCAACTATCAGATCAGCCCAATTACCTGCAAACGCAATTAGTTTGTCGATCAATCCTATCCCCGTAACCCTATTGTAGAATCTGATAGATATAATAGTCTCGTCTTCGTTAACCGGGATGAAATATGCGAGAATACGAATCTTATTATTGATGGTGTTCATCCAGAGATTCGGATATTTGAAAGTAAGATTTGTCGTGTTAATAGAGCACTCATCTGCCCCCCGCGGAACCTGCCCGGCATCTTTCTCATTATTCGCACTGGTCTGCAGGGTATTCTCATCAAGCCACACCACCTTGGGACCATTGATCAGGGTTTTATCCCCCCGCCCGATAGTATTGTGGTGAACAAAGGCCAGATGCTGAACATCTAGCTGATTCTCTATCACCCTTGAGTAATGGATATTCCATGTGTCATTCAGATGCCCGTATTTAAACCTCTTATCGGTCATAATATCAAATACCGGTGGTTCTGATACAGGCTCTGCATCCCCATACCACATAAAAACTATCCCGCCGATTTCCCTTACCGGATAGTTCTTCAGATTAAATCTGTCATAATTCTTATTTGACTTTCTTCCTTCCGCAGGAACACAGGCACATTTACCGTCTTCGTCAAATTCTATACCGTGGAAAGGGCACTGCAGATGGCCATTTACAACCTTTCCCATGCCTACCGATGTTCCCCTATGCGGACACCTATCCGACAGAATATGTAATTCGCCTTTGCAATTGCGAAAAAAGACAAGCTTTAGTC
>JAILNV010000089.1 GCA_024691125.1 Lachnospiraceae bacterium
TCATTCAGACCACTCCGTCATTGTATCAAAAAGCTTCTCCTCCAGCGCATCTATCGTATCCTGTATCTCCTGGAGCTTAACGTAATCACTGGCATTGGCCGGATCGTTGAGTTCTGTCTTCTTATCCTCTATCTCCCGCTCAAGCTTCTCTATTTCCGCTTCAAGCTTCTTAAGCCTCTTCTCCTGCCTTGCCTGTTCCTTCCCGGCAAGATAGGACTGCTGTGCCTTGCTAAGGCCGGATGTATCACCGGTTCCGTTTCCTGTACGGCTTCCATCCGGCGTGATGATCTCATCCTTTGATATGCCGCCGTTTATATTTCTGTTCTTTCCGGAACCATTTCCATTTTCGGAATATCTGCCCGTTACGTATGAACCCGAAGTGAACGTATCCCCACGCGAAATAACCTTACCACGTGTAATGTCATCTACAGACCCGTCATTTCTCCGAAGCGCATCCATCTCCTCCTCATACTGATCATAACCCCAGTCATACATCCTTACGGAATCATTATCCATGATCATAAGGCGTGTCGCGGCTTTCTTAACGAAGTACCTGTCATGTGAAACAAAGATCACGGTACCGGGATAATCCCTGAGCATTGATTCGAGGGTTTCCTTCCCGACCATGTCCATATGGTTGGTGGGCTCGTCAAGAATAAGCATGTTGGGCCTGCTCTTAAATATCTTGGCAAGAGCAAGACGGACCTTCTCACCTCCCGACAGCATCCTTACATCCTTAAACACCTCATCTCCCGTAAACAGGAGAGCTCCGAGGGCATTTCTCACCTCAGTCTGTGTAAGGTTGGGATACTGATCCCAGAAATCATCTATAACAGTCTTATCGCTCACATACTGAGCCATCTGCTGGTCGAAATATCCTATCTCTACATTGGTTCCGTAGCTGTATTCCCCGGACAGTGGCGCTATCGCATCCACCAGGGTCTTAAGCAGGGTGGATTTGCCTATCCCGTTGCCTCCAATGATACCAAGACGTTCACCACGCTTAAGCTCAAAAGAGACCTGCGTAAGGACACTGTCATAGCCAATTGCAAGATTTCTTACAGACAGCACATCCTTACCCGATTCTGTCCTCGGAGTGAATTCGGCGCGAAAGGCCTTGTCATCATACCTGTCCGGCGCTTCTATTATATCCATGTGCTCTATTGCCTTAAGCTTTGACTTTGCCATGGATACCTTGGTGGGCTTGCCCATGAAGCGCTCAGCGACTGCATTCAGACGCTCTATCTCCTTCTGCTGCGCATTATGATCCTTTAGCTGTTTATCGTAGGCTTCCTTCTTAAGCTTAACAAAGGTGGAATAATTTCCGGGATATCGCCTCAGCTTATGATGTTCTATCTCATATACGGTATCGGCTATCTTATCAAGGAACATCCTGTCGTGGGAAACCACGACCACGGCTCTGTTATATGACTTAAGATATAGCTCAAGCCACTCTATCGTTGTAATGTCAAGATGGTTTGTCGGCTCATCAAGGAGCAGTATGTCCGGCTTGCTCAGAAGAAGCTTTATAAATGCAAGCTTGGTCCTCTGTCCTCCCGAGAATTCATTTAGCCTCTTTGTTTTGTCCTCATCTGTGAACCCGAACTGCTTAAGGAGCATAGCGTATTCTTTCTCATAATAATAACCGCCGATGTCCTTGAACCTCTCCTCCAAATCTGTATATTCATGTATAATGGAAGCATGTCTGTCTTCGTCAACCGAAGCATCCTCTTTATCCCGTTCATAACCCTTTACACCGTCATCTCCTGCCGCTGAATCACCCTTGCTCATTATTGCAACCAGCTCTTCAAGCCTCTCCTGCATCCTGATCACCGGTGCAAAGACTTTCCTGATCTCCTTATCAAGAGATATGCTCTCATCCTCGAAGGTTATCTGTTTTAAATATCCTATCACCGGATTCCCTGTCATAGATACCGAGGATGTTATGCCGTCCTTCTGTGTTATGTCAACCTCTCCGGTTATAAGCTTAAGCAGGGTTGTCTTCCCGCAGCCGTTACGTCCGACCACCGCTATCTTTTCATTCTTATTCCTTATTTCAAACTGTATATTTTCAAGTACTGTATCCGCACCGTACTGAACGGTAGCGTTACTTATCTGGTATATCATGGTATTGTCACTCAAAAAGCGGTGTTGAGAAATATCTCTCTGCGGTATCCGGCAGTACGGTCACGACCGTCTTGCCCTTGCCGAGCTTCTTTGCCAGCTTGAGCGCAGCCGCAACATTGGTCCCGGAGCTGATCCCGCACATAAGTCCTTCAAGACGAGCCAGATCCTTGGCTGTCCGAATCGCTTCCTCATCGGTTACTATATATATGTCGTCATATATTTCCGTATTAAGATTATCCGGAATGAGTCCGTCGCCTATACCCATCTGAAGATGGGTTCCAACGGTTCCGCCGGCCAGTATGGCGGCATTCTCGGGTTCCACCGCCCATATCTCGATATCGGGGTACTGAGCCTTAAGCACCGCTCCTATCCCGCTTATGGTTCCTCCGGTTCCTATGCCCGAGCAGAAGCCATGTATCGGACCCGCGACCTGTTCCATTATCTCAAGCCCCGTATGATGCTTATGGACCCTGGGATTAGCTGGATTGGTGAACTGCTGCGGAATATATACCTTCGGGTTCTCCTCAGCCATGCGCATCGCAGTATTAAGGCACTCATCCATGCATTTTCCGATATCACCGTCATCATGCACCAGAACAACCTCCGCACCATAGTGCTCAACCAGCATTTTTCTCTCGTGGCTTACACTGTCAGGCATTATTATGATCGTTTTATATCCCCACACTGCCCCGATAAGAGCCAGACCTATTCCCTGATTGCCGCTTGTGGGCTCTACTATTATTGTATCTTCATCAATAAGTCCGTCCTTCCTGGCCTGCTTTATCATGTTATATGCTGTACGTGTCTTTATAGAGCCTCCCACATTGAGTCCTTCATATTTTACCAGTACCTCTGCATCACCCGGATCGGTCATCCGGTTAAGCCTTACCATCGGTGTATGTCCTATGTACTCAAGTACATTATCACAGATCATCTTTGAATTTCCTCTTTCTTTCCTATATTTAATTGCTTTAGCTCTTGTGTCACATTAGACAGTGTATAACACCCTCATGATTTTTACAAGCAAAATGACCTTATTATTTGACCTGAGCAGGCATTTAATATATACTTTAGGTGTTTATGTACTGAAGCTTATACAGTGTAAAGCACTTTAAAATACTCTGAAATGTCATAGTTACCTATATGACATGCGCGAAAGGAATATTATGGAAAAAGTATTATTGTTCTACCCGCCAGGGCTCCTGTTCCAGAGAGGCGAGGACAGATGCCAGCAGAATATTGACGACGGCTCGGCTCAGGCCATGCGTGCCTGCAACGATCTCGGATACGCTGCTGCAATACTGCTTAAGAATAATTATGATGTAAAGCTGTGTGATTATCAGACCGAAGGCTTCACCATGGAGGACCTTCACAGGGATATGGCGGAATATAAGCCTGACCTTATAATGATGAGCATCACCAACACCACTATCTATGATGATCTTAAGATAATAAAGGATCTCAAGGAGAAATATAATCCGGTAACCGTTATCAAGGGAGCGCTCTTCTACGATCCCGAACAGGCAATGCTTGATCTGCTGGATCTTAGCGGCGTGGATTACATGATAGGCGGCGAGATTGATTTTGCCATAGGCGGGATCGCCGATTACGCACTAAGGCATGAAGGAGACATATCATCCGTTCTGTCCATTCTTTATAAGGATGAAAACGGTGACTTTATACGGACCGCATTCCACACCTGGGGCGGGGATCTGGATTCACAGCCCTTCCCCGCAAGACAGCTTATGAACAACGCTCTGTATAAGAGACCGGATACGGATGAACCCATGGCGACCATACAGACCGCAAGAGGATGTCCGAGTAACTGTGTGTTCTGTCTGACCCCGGGAATATCAGGTAAATGCGTCCGCTTCCGCTCTCCTCAGAACGTATTGGACGAGATGACCGAATGCTACGAGAAGCATGGTATACGTACCTTCTTCTTCAAGGCAGATACATTCACGATAAATCCCAAATGGGTTAAGGAGATGTGCGAGCTTATCATCGCCTCACCCCTCCACGGTAAGATCGAGTTCACGGCTAATTCAAGGGTTAAACCTCTAAGCAAGGAGACTCTTCAGCTTATGAAGGATGCCGGCTGCTTCCTGGTTGCCTTCGGATTCGAGTCGGGTTCTGATGAGATCCTTAAGCGCATCAAGAAGGGTGCGACCGTAGCGGATAACGTACAGGCCGCCAAATGGTGCCACGAAGTGGGGCTTCCCTTCTGGGGATATTTCGTTATCGGCTTCCCCTGGGAATCGAAGAAGCATATTATGTTAACCAAAAGGCTTGTCATGGAGGCTGATCCCGATTTCATCGAGGTCACGGTAGCCCTTCCGTTCTACGGAACGCCCCTCTATGATACCTGTAAGGAGAACGATCTTCTTGCCGAATCGGTACTCGGTTCCGACTTCTTCCATTCAAGCATGAAGGGAACCATGTATCTTAGCATGGATGAGGTAATGAAGCTTCGCCGCAATATACTTCTCTCCTTCTATCTTCGTCCGAAATACATCTTCGGCAAGATGAGGGAATGCATAACCAAACCCGGCGTATTCCTTAACTACTGTAAATACGGAATCAAGCTTGTGGTTAATCTTTTTAAGTAGATCATATAACTATTCGGAACAGGCTCTGATTATATGTGCTGTTCTGAACAGGGTACTAAATGGGAGTCAGCAGATGGAAAGAACCAAGTTAAGAGACCGCATCCTCCCTACTTATTCAAAGGGCGAGGAAGTATTCAATATGGTATCGCATATAATAGGCGCCGCACTGGCTATTGCAGCCCTTGTGATCTGCGTGGTCTTATCCGCCATGCACCACAATCCATGGGCTGTGGTCGGAAGCTCCATATACGGCGCATCTCTTATCATGCTGTATACGATGTCAAGCGTTTACCACGGTCTTCGGCCCAACATGGGTAAGAAGGTCATGCAGATACTCGATCACTGTACCATTTACTTTCTGATCGCCGGAACCTATACGCCGGTATGTCTGGTGGCACTCAGGAAGACCGCTCCCGCAGGAGCATGGGTACTGTTCGGTATTGTATGGGGACTGGCAGCACTGGCCATTACGCTTACAGCCATAGATATAAAGAAGTATCAGGTATTTTCAATGATATGCTATGTAGGGATCGGCTGGGGAATAGTATTTGCTTACAAGCCTCTTATAGAAGCAATATCGTTGGAGGGCTTCTACTGGCTGCTTGGCGGCGGCTTATGTTACACAATAGGCGCCATACTTTACGGTGTGGGAAAAAAGCTTAAGTGGGTTCACTCGATCTTTCATCTTTTCGTACTCGGAGGAAGCATCCTGCATTTCTTCTTTATGATCTTTTATGTGATATAATAACTATACGGAACGTGAGATAAAACAATTTGCCGGATACTGATCCGGAATTCAATACCTGACTGGAGGATAGAACTTGACATTTGAAGTATTTGCGGACGGCAGCGCCAATCTGCCGAAGAGTATGCTGGAAGGTATCAATCTTCTGCCTTGTGAATATACCGTTAACGGTGAACCCCGGACATACCTGGGTGATGTTGATAACTTTAATGCGCATTCATTCTATGAGGGGTTAAAGGCGGGAAATATTATTAAGACCACACTCCTTAATACGCATCTGTTTCTTTCGCATTTTACTCCCCTTCTCGAAAAGGGGAAGGATATCATATATATATCCATGAGTTCGGGAATAAGCGGAACCTATAATGCAGCCCGTCTGGCTGCTCAGGAGCTGATGGAGACCTACAGTGAACGCTTTGTCCATATAGTGGATTCATTGGGCTGCGGCTTTGGTAACGGACTTCTTGCAGTGCATGCCGCAGAGCTCAGCCGGGACGGCGTTAATGTGAAGGAAGCCGCATCGATCCTCGATGAGGAAGTGCCGCATACCTGCCAGTACTTTACCGTTGATGACCTTAACTTTCTTAAGAGCACCGGACGTGTCAGCGGCGTTACCGCAAAGATTGGCTCAGTCCTCAATATTAAACCGATCCTGTTCGGAGACAGGACCGGCCATATCATATCGTGTGCCAAGGTACGCGGAAGGCTTAAATCCATAGAGGCACTGGCTAAAAAGTTCGAAGAGAAACGGATAAAAACAGGCCGGCAGAAGATCTGCATCTCTCACGGCGACTGTATTGAGGATGCCAATAAGCTGGCGTCGCTTGTAAGAGCGATATCCCCGGATGTTCCGATAACCATCTGTCAGCATGAACCATTCTCAGGATCTCACGTCGGACCCGGAATGCTTGGTCTCTTCTTTTACGGAATCGAGCGCTGACCGCTTTATCATTTAAGTACTTTGTTATCTTATTTTTCTTATTTTTCTTATTTTTCTTATTTGTTCTGTTTTGATCGTGGAGGAAACATCTTATGGCAATAAAGGAATCCGGTGAAATGTACCTTGAAGCAATATATGTTCTGTCTCAGAAATCCGATGAAGTCCGCGCGATAGATGTCGGAGACTATCTGGGATATTCCAAGCCATCTGTCAGCAGGGCTCTGGGGCTGCTCACGGATGACGGTTATATCAGCCGGAATGAGGACAGCTTCATCAGCCTCACCGAGTCCGGCAAGAAACATGCAAAGAGCATATATGAACGTCATACTCTGCTTACCGAGCTGTTTACGAAGCTTGGCGTTGACATAGAGACAGCCACCGAAGATGCCTGTCGTATTGAACATTATATAAGCGATACTACCTTTAATGCCATTAAGGAGCATATGCTGAAATGCGCCCGGTGTGAAAAAGATCCTGAATAGATCAGCCCGATCAGTCCTCTGCCACCTTAAGGCGCTCTACATTATCAAGGATCGCCAGCGTATCAAGATGGAGCGCTTCCGATATTTCCGTAAGATGCTTATCTCCGTTTGCCAGGCCCTTTATATCCTGCGCCGCACCTTCTATCTCCCTCAGATTCTTCTTGATCAACGCTATTCTCTCACTGTTTGTCATTTTCTTCTCCTTCTCTATGTCACGTGTATTGATTTACTACTCTATTTAATTCTATAGTTAATGATGATCAACTTATCTGCTAAGCCCCGCTTGTAAATATGAGATAGATCAAAAGCCCTACGCAGCATACGAAGATCATGATAGTAGTCCCAGCATATTTAGAAATCCGATATCTTCATTCCCGGGATCGATATTATATATCGCTATATGATCCCTGTCCTCACATCTGTTCACAAAGGACGGATACAGGAATCCCCAAGCGGGTTCTCCCGCTTCATAGTCGCCTGTTACCGGACATATGGCACAGATAATGAATTCATATACCGTCTCTGAGCCCTCCAGCCATTCTTTGTCTTTCCCCTTAACGGGAACATCATATGCACCATGGAACAGATATATGCCATAGTCTCCTTCACCTGAATAGCTGTCGCCGATCAGTTCGTAAAATGTTTCCAGAAGGGCATCATTCTTAAGCGAACAGCTCTTTATTGCATACAGAAGCCTGGCCATCTCCACGGATCTTTTGCTGTCACCGGGGAATTTATATGATTTTAACTGTACCTTTGTTTCGGAATAAGGTATTGCCTTGGCAATCTTTAAGTTCTCAGCCTTTTCCTTATCCGTAAGCTTCAGAAAATGAATATTAAAAGAACCGTCCTCTATCCCGTCCTCATCCCTGTAGCTTCCCGCCACACGGTCAAAGCAGGTCCTTGCCGGCGTCATCCTTCTCGTAAGCTCCAGCATATCTTCTCTTGACAGCATTTACACTACCTCACCATGTCTATTCTGTTCTCATAACGCTCCTTCTCTTATCATGGAGCTGTATTTATTACACCTTTATCGACAGGTTTTCGCCGCCTGATTCAGAAACCGGTAAAATGAAGCACCGAAGGATCAATATCCCTGACATTGGCAGATCCCGTAAAGCTCATTATATACCTTAATTCATTACCGACCTTCTTAAGGAATTCCGCCGTACCCTCAGTTCCTCCCTTTTCAAGAGAAGGCAGCATCGACCTTCCGACAGCACAGGCATCGGCACCAAGGGCAAGAGCCTTAAATGCATCCGCGCCGGTCGCAATACCGCAGTCGACGATTATCTGAACACCCCGTCCCTTTAACGCCTCCTTTATCTTCGGAAGTATCATCATTGGCGGAACCGCATAAGGCAGCCGTCCGTGATGATGGCTTACGATTATTGCCTTGGCTCCGATGTCGGCGCATTTCACCGCATCAGAGACGCTTAATACTCCCTTCACTACGAACGGAAGCTTCGTAAGCTCAACATACGAACGGAGCATTTCAGATGTCTGTTCTGCCATCTTCTCGCCTACTACAACATCAAGCCCCTGTTCACCGAAGATATGGTCTATATCCATACCGATTCCGAATGCACCTGCGCTTTCCGCATACTGCATCTGATCCCTGACCTTCGCATTATCGGCATAGGGTTTAACGATCCTGACGGTTTTCGCTCCGGTATCGATTATATCCTGAAACCGGTCATTCTCCATCATTCCGCAGAAGTTAAGGATATTGCATTCCTTCGCAGCCATTGAATACTCAACAAGGCCGCTATGCTCTCTTCCTTCATAGTTCTTAAGATGTGAAAATGCGGGCGTCATGACCGGCATATCGAACCTTTCGCCCAGAAATTCGGTGGATATATCTGCCACCACCGAATCTATAAGCCTCTCTTCGATCAGTATCGAATCCATATACTTCTCTGTTATAACATTCGCATCCGAAAGCCTTGTGTACTCCATTTGATACCTCCTCATGATTCTTCCTGCGTTTTGTATAAGATGAACCGGTGATTCCCGTCCCTCCCCGGGTCATGCCGTGATGAATATTTCTATGCCTATTCCTATTAGTATAAGACCGCCCAGTATTGATGATTTCCCGATAAGGCGAGTTCCGAAACGTCTTCCTATATGCAACCCGATACAGCTGATCACAAGGGTTACCACACCTATGATAAGGCCTGCTGCCAGAGCCCTGACAACATTGTATCCCGCTATGGTAAAACCGACCGACAGAGCATCAATGGAGGTCGCAACCCCCTGCATAAGTAAGATCCCGGGCTTAAGCACCGTTTCGGTATCCTCAGCCTCTCCGCCGCGGATCCCTTCCACGATCATCTTGCCGCCTATAAACAGCAGCAGAGCCAATGCGATCCATGGTATCGCCTTCTGAAAGGATGTAAATACCTCCGCAATGCTTCTGACACACAGCCATCCGATCATCGGCATGAGGAACTGGAATCCGGCAAAGGCAAGCGGTATGGCAAGCCTCATGGCTCTTGACATTTTCGGTGCGTTAAGACCGTTTACAACGGATACGGAGAAGGCGTCCATCGCAAGCCCCACACCCAGTAAAATGCTGTTTATGATAAAAGAGATCAACACCTCAGAACTCAAGCTCCTTCTTTCTGAAAATAAGCATGGTCGCTATAAGAGAACCTGTTATATACAGACCATCTGAAATAGCACTTTATTATATCATATCCTATAGTAAAAGTAACATAATTACTTGATAATAACCATTAAAAAGTATAATATTATATAAGGTTTATAAATATTACTAATAAGGAGTATTGTTACTATGGCATGGTATGATGAATCAGTTTTTTATCACATTTATCCACTCGGATTGCTAGGGGCTCCCAAGGAAAACAAATATGACGGCATTACACACAGGCTGCAAAAGCTTGCGCCCTGGATCGATCACATTAAGAATATAGGCTGCAACGCCATATATATCGGTCCTCTTTTCGAATCCGAGGGACACGGCTATGAGACCACGGATTATAAGAAGCTTGACAGCCGTCTCGGCGACAACAAGGATCTTAAAGATTTCGTTAAGAAATGCCACAAGGCCGGAATAAAGGTTATTTTCGACGGCGTTTTCAATCACACCGGACGCAGTTTCTTTGCCTTCAAAGATTTAAAGGAGCACCGTGAAGGCTCGAGATACAGAGACTGGTACTGCAACGTCAATTTCTACGGGAACAATGAATATAATGACGGTTTCTCATATGATAACTGGGGCGGATATAATCTCCTCGTTAAGCTGAACCAGCGTAATCCCGAGGTAAGGGATTATATCTGTGACGTGATCCGTTTCTGGGTTAAGGAATTCGATGTGGACGGTATAAGACTGGATGCGGCAGACGTGCTTGATTTCGATTTCATGAAGGCGCTTCGCGCTACCGCCAATGAAGTAAAGCCTGAGTTCTGGCTTATGGGTGAGGTCATACACGGAGATTACACAAGATGGGTAAATGAAGGCACCCTTCATTCGGTTACCAATTACAACCTGCATAAAGCCCTTTATTCGGGACATAATGATCATAATTATTTCGAGATCGCGCATACCGTAAAGCGTCTGTATGACATGGGCGGAAGCCGTCCCGACGGACTCAAGCTGTATAATTTCGTAGATAACCATGATGTTGAGAGAATCTACACAAGACTTACCAACAAGGCTCATATGGCACCCGTACATATCCTTCTGTATACTCTTCCGGGTGTTCCGTCGATATATTACGGATCGGAATTCGGTATCGAAGGACGCAAGGAGAACTTCTCCGATGCTTCCCTGCGTCCGGCCTTAAATCTTGACGATTATAAGGATGCGGTTACCTCTAATCCGGTCACTGCCCTGATCGCCCGTCTCGGACAGATAAGGCAGCACACTCCGGCTCTCTCCTACGGTGATTATCGTGAGCTCGTGCTTACGAACCGCCAGTATGCTTTCCTTCGGAAATCATCCGACGGCTACTGCCTTGTAGCGGTAAATAATGATGACAATGATTATTCCATGTCTCTGCCCGCTGAAGGACATGCTTCGTTTACGGGCCTTATATCAGGTGAGAAGATAAGTGCTCAGAACGGTCAGATAAGCATTACCTTAAAGGGTAATTCAGGGGACATATTTGTTCCTTCGGACAGCTGTGACAAAGAGCTTTCCAAGGCTTCAAAGAATTCAAAGCATTCAAAGATAAATAAAACGTCAGAGGCCGAAGGCAGCAGGTCTGAAAAGGAAGTTATAAAGGATGCCGGCACGAACAGCGCAGCTCCTGATTCATGGCTTGAAGTATCCGAACCCGTTAAGGTTAAGAACACGGACTTATCCTTTGCAGAGATTGGCGGCACCGGCGCAGCAAACAGCGGATCGGCAGACAGCTGTGAAACACAGGAGCAGGCCAAGGAACAGACACCGTCACAGAATCAGACACCTGCAGCCCCGGCATATAATACCAATACAAACACAGGATCCTCTCCGGCAGGTTCATATGAAGACGGAATTATAAAGGGTCTTCAGGAAGCCGTACTTGCCAGAATGGAAAAGAATGGACCTGTCACAGACCAGATGAGAAGGGATGTCGAAGAAAATGTTTACCATGACTCCCTGATCAACTGGATCAAGAGCTTCTGATATACTACCTGAGAATTATTTTTCGGCGGCGCTTCTTAACCGCATAAAGGAGAATATCCGCTTCTGTAAGCAGTTCACGCAGAGTTACATCTTCTTTTGCCGTGAAATTAAGACAGCCCGCCGAAATACCCAGATAATACGGAAGATCGGAGCATTGGCAGTGTCGTATGCTGCTTCCATCGGAAGCCCTCATCCCTCCGAGATCCCGGATATTATGAAGCTTTTCAAAAACTAACAGTTTAATTGTTATTTCATCCCACTCATTTTCTTATAAACATCACCGCGGGATCCGGCCAGCAGAGTGGATATTACAACAATAGTGCCGTTGATAACAGTATATATGACTCTGTATCCGCCAAGTTTAATCCTATAATATTCGCCACGTTTTCCTTTGATCCGTTTAACATCAACTTTTTCGGGATGATCTCCGGTCAAGAGTTCGTTTATTGCAGCTTCATATTGTCCCCTGACATCTTCATGAGAGTTAAAGAACCGGTCTGCAGCTTTTGTGTACTGTATTTCATATGTGAATGAACCATCATTATGTTTCATGCAAACACCTCACACAGTGACACGTTTTACTGTTGATATTTCAAGATCATCATCTGTGAGGCTTTCAATCTCGGACAGTATTTCTTCAGATTCTGCCTTGGATGCTTCCTTTACGTTGGCTGTCAACTTATAGAGAGGATCCTTCTTCATAGTAGGAATATACACGTCAAGCGCTTCATTTATTATATCTGTCATAGACATATGAAATACTGCCGCCACCTGCTTCAGATCTGCTATGCGGCTCTCTTCCATTTTTAGGTTAACTGCTTTTGTAGCCATGGATGACTCTCCTTTCATATTTACATTATATATGATAAAGACGGTAAAGACAATATATTATATAAAGATAACAATTGCATAAAACTCGGATTTTGTGCAATGCAAAATATCTGTCGTGAATCAGATCAGCTTTAATTGACATTTTTATCGCAACTAATGCTCTTTCCAAAAGCTAAAAAGGTTGCAATAACCTTGTCAATGGTCGTGATATAGGTTCATATCGTATAATTTATCCATATCTTCACATTGATGAGGTTGACTCCTCCAATCTTGTAAAGGTCTCTGCTTTAAGAGCTTCTTGTTTCAACCATATACTCTCCCGTAAATTCGTATTGTTATCACAACCAAAATCTATCTTAGCACATATCCAGACTCGCGGAGTCGCATCTTAGGTATCAATCGAAGACCACATTTTGGTCCACATTTTAGTTCACATTTTAGTTCACTCTCCAGGCCACATTGAAATATAATAAAGCAGCAGATCATTATGACCTGCCGCCTGTGTATATTTGAAATCCATCCTCATAATTAATCAGACATTGGAATTGGTCAGACAGCGTCTGACCAATTCTTTCAACACCTAAATTGTACTATTCGTTCCATCCATAAATCTGCGAAACTCTGCTTCAAGCTGATCTCTATTAGGTAAATATAACTGATACCGGCTCACGAAAACCTGATTTGATATTCCTTGCATAGCATATTGCATAACTAATTTATCCTGATAAGTTCCTAATACGATTCCTATAGGCTCCGTATCTCCTTCGGTATTCATTTCTTCGCGATAGTAGTTTAGGTAAAAATTCATCTGACCAATATCTTATACCGTTCTTCCTTGCCAGCAGTTCGAAAACCTTGATACTGTCGTCCTTGATCTCAACATTGGATACCCCGTCACCTTCCTGCATCAGCGTCTTTATTTTGACCTTACCGGCCCGGTTATGCTTATAGGTTGACGGATCCCTGCTCTTTGTAAGCTTGATATCCCTGCGCTTCTCCCGGACATGCCTTAAATACATCTCGCCTATCCTTGCAATCATCCGCCCGGACATCTTCGTCGCCTGAACTGCAACAGCCACGGTCTTCTCATTCACCCGTTCCTGCATGTGCTCACCTCCCTGT
>JAILNV010000107.1 GCA_024691125.1 Lachnospiraceae bacterium
TGCAGAGGAAGCACCACAGGAAGAAGAGATAGAGGAAATTAAGAGCGAAGAAGATAAGGTTCTTCGTACCGAAGACGGCAGAGTGATCGTCGATCTTATCATGTTCATGGGACAGAGTAATATGTCGGGAACCGGCGGAAATGCCCAATATGCGCCGAGAGTTCCAGGTGGATACGGATATGAGTTCCGGGCAATATCCGATCCTACAAGACTGTATCCCATAGAGGAGCCGTTCGGGATAAATGAAAATGTTCCGGGGGCTATAGAAGATCTTCCGATAGCCAAGAGAGGTTCTATGGTATCGGCCTTTGTCAACAGGTATTACGAACTGACAGGGGTTCCTGTAGTTGCTGTATCGGCATCATCCGGTGGAAGGGATACCGGCTTCTGGATGAGAGATGAAGTAGAGGATGATTTTGCTGAAAGACAAAGGCGGGCTCAGGTATGGCTTGAGAGCAATAATTATTATATCAGGAAACAGTATGTTATCTGGCTGCAGGGGGAATCGGATGCAGAGGACGGTCTGACACCGGAGCTTTATAACCAGAATATGGACAATATAATAAGATTTCTCTTTATAGGCGGCCTTCAGAAGGTATTCATAGTGACTCCCGGAAGGACACTTACAGGGAAGTATTATTTTGATAATATAGTTTATTCCCAGATAAATATGTGTAAGACAAGTGGTTATTATGCGTTGGCGACAACAGTGCTTAATTCGGTGAGTACGGAATATATGGTGGATGAATATCATTATAACCAGTCTGTGCTGAATGTTGTCGGTAAAGAAGCGGCTGAAAGTGCAGCATATTATACACTCTACCGTAAAGAAAAACCCCTGTATAATTACAGAGATAATGAAATTTATGTGCCTGAGGGGTTTGATTATACTCCGGATGAGTTGAAAGTAGAACCCATTGATTATAATAATAATGGTGAACTTGTGAGGTATTGATATGGACAGGATCCTTGTATTTATTCCGGCATATAACTGTGAAAACCAGATAGTCAGGGTACTATCCCAGTTTGATGAAGAGGTCCTTAAATACGTTACCGGGATCATAGTGGTAAATAACAGGAGTACAGATAATACCGAAATGCTTGCTGCCGCTTTCATAGCACAGCACAGGGATATTCCAATAAGGCTTCTCAGGAACAGATCCAATTATGGGCTGGGAGGCTCTCACAAGGTAGCTTTCGATTATGCCATGAATAACGGATTTGATTATGTGATAGTGCTGCATGGAGACGATCAGGGCTCAATAAAGGATTTTCTGCCTGTTTTAAGAAGCAGGTATTACAGAAAACATGACTGCATTCTTGGCGCAAGGTTTATGAAGGGATCGAAGCTTCAGGGTTATTCTGCATTCAGGACTTTCGGAAATATCATATATGATTTTCTTTTTGCGTTTGTGGTAAGGAAGAAAATATATGACCTTGGATCCGGACTTAATATGTACGGTGTTACGATGCTTAAGAATCGGTTTTACGAGAAATTTCCGGATAATCTTATGTTTAATTACTGCATGATACTGGCATCAGATTATTATGACCATGATATCCGGTTCGTTCCCGTATCGTGGAGAGAGGATGATCAGGTAAGCAATGTGAAGATGATGAACCAGGCATTAAGGGTTCTTAAGATGCTTAAGGATTACTACAGAGCCCCCGGAGTAATAAAAGAGGATTACAGGGAAACGGCTGTGGATGCTTATGAGGCGGATGTGATAGCATGATGATCGTAAAGTACCTGCCGGCAGCCGTATTATGCCTGATATGGTTTTTACTGATACATGCCGTTAAGATGTTCCGTATGTATCTGGTTTTGCTTGAGAGCAGGATAGAATTCAAAAGATTTATATTTGCATACTGCAGGACGACGCTGCTTAATCTGATAATCCCGTTTAAGCTTGGTGAGATATACAGGATGGCAGTGTTTTCAAGGATTACCAAAAGTGCAGCTGTCGGGATAGCATCGGTTGCGGTGGATCGCTTTTTTGACACACTTGCTCTTGTGCTTATTCTGTTACCTCTGCATGTTTTAAGTCCTTCGAAGATATCGGTTGTATCTGTGTTCCTTATGGTATTTGTGATCGTTGTTATCTTCATATACATGATGTTTCCATCTGCATACGGATACCTGAATAAATACATAATCATCAACCGTACCTCTTTAAGGTCCATGACGGTATTAAGGTGGCTGGAGGTACTTAATTCGGGGTACGAATATATAAAGAGGCTTGTGACCGGAAGATATGCACTCCTGACGCTTATGTCCTTCGTGGCGTGGGTGCTGGAAGGCGGTCTGCTGTTTGCAATATCGCATCTTTTGGGAATACAGTTTAATATGTCTGATTTTTCGGACTATATAACATCAATATTATCTACAGCGTACAGTGAATTGCAGAGGAAGTATACGATATTCTCTATTGTTGTTATGCTGGTATTCAGTGTGATATTGGGAATCATGAACTTTGCAAACAAATCTGACAGAGGGCGGTCCGTAAGATGAAAGAACTTATTATCTTATATGATGATTCAAGAAAGCCTGCACCTGAGATCGGTGCCATAACAGGGCGTAAGAGTTATGGAAATATAATATTTAAGAGGCAGTCACTTATGCAGAGGACCAGGGGAAAGCTTTTGGGACTCGTAAATGCCGGAGTTTTTGTTTCGGATCCTGATGAGCTTGCGGCAGTAACGACTGATGCTCCGCTTTTTAAGCTCTATTCAGATCATGAGCCTGTTGATACAGATGCGATAGAGATATTGTTTGAAAAGGCAAAATATATTAAAGAAAATTATTCTGTTGAATGTAACGGAAGGATAGCCGCTGTCATGTATCCTTCGCTCAGCGCCTATTATGAACAGGATGATGCGTCAAATGAGGATGATTACGAAAGGATCAGATCAGAGGCATTTATTTCACTTGCCGATGTGAATAATTTCAGGACATTTATAACCAGCGGGTTTGATGCAAGGTTTTTTAATGCTTTATCCGGTGATGAGTATGTGGTTGTTAAGAGCTCCGATAATGTGGAAAAGCTGAGAAGAGAGTATAAGTACTTTACCCTGCTTCCTCCGTCAATGAAGCAGTGGTACGGTACGGTTTTTGACTATAAAGAAGAGGGCGGCCATGCATCGTATTCGATAGAACGGTATCATATGACGGATCTTGCGCTCAGATATGTGCATGGTGCCATCAGTGAAGAAGAGTTCAGGGATATATGCAGAGTACTGTTTCATTTTATCTCCATACGAAAGATCAGGCAGGTAACCGACAGTGAATATGATGATAATGCGAGATCATTGTATATAGACAAGGTTGATGAAAGGATAAGGCAGTTAAAAGAGCTAAAGGGTTATGCAAGGATAAGGGATTATATTGCGATAGGAACGGATTATGATGATATTGACGATATAGTCCTAAGATATAAGAACCTGTATTTGAGAATAACCGAAGGCAGAAGATTTGAGAAAGTTCTGACGGTAGCCCATGGGGATCTGTGCTTTTCAAATATACTGTATAATCATGATGTAAACCTGTTAAAGCTTATAGATCCAAAGGGCGCAGAGACAGAAGATGATCTGTATATGAACCCGTATTACGATATAGCCAAGCTGTCTCATTCTATCTGTGGTTCATATGACTATTTCAACAGTGATCAGTATGTGATATCGATGGATTCGGATATGAAGCTTAAGCTTATGGTGGACAGTGACAATGACAGATACATAAAGATCTTTTATGAATATCTTAGTGGGAACGGTATTGATCCGCGTCTGATAAGGATTTACGAAGCATCACTGTTTTTGTCCATGCTTCCTCTTCATATGGACAGAGAGAGGAAGGTGCTTGGTTTTATTTTAAATGCTATAAAAATTATGGATGAATTGGAGAAGAATTAAAAAATGGAATACAATGACCAGACTTTTATATTTGACATAGACGGTACCCTGTGTCCGATAAAAGGAAAGGAGGAACGTTATGAAGATGTTGTTCCGTATCCGGAGATGATCGAAAAGATCAGGGATTATAAGGAGCAGGGAGCAAAGATAATTCTTTATACGTCGAGAAACATGAATACCTACAAAGGCAATATAGGACTTATTAACGCCAATACCGCCGGAGTGATCCTTGAGTGGCTAAAAAAATGGGACATTCCGTATGATGAAATAATATACGGAAAACCTTGGCCCGGGCACAACGGTTTCTATGTGGATGACAGGACGGTAAGACCGGATGAGTTTCTTAACATGACAGTGGACGAACTTAAGGAAATATGTGTAAAGAGCAGGTGTGATGGGGATAAATGACAGATTAAACCAATTAAATTTAAAACGTGCCCTGAGCTATTTAAAAAGGAACGGTGTCGGTAAAACATATTATAAGGTAATGGAACGTCTTGACAGGGATAACGACGAATCGGATTATACCGAATACGTCTTAAACAGCAGACTGTCTGAAGAGGAACTGGAGAGACAGAGAAGAAAGAACTTTTTCCACAATTACAGGTTTTCTTTTCTTGTTCCTGCATATAATACGGATCCGGTGCTTTTAAGACAGATGATTGATTCGGTCATGGCACAGACATATCCACATTGGGAGCTGTGCATTGCTGACGGCAGCGATACGGATACTGTTAAGAAGACTGTGGCCGGTTACTGTTCGGGACTTAAAGAGGAAGTCAGGTCAAAAATAAGATATCAGAGACTTAACCAAAACAGAGGGATAGCAGGAAATTCAAACGGCGCCCTGGTAATGGCAACAGGTGATTATGTCGGCCTGTTGGATCATGACGATATTCTGACTCCGGATGCTCTTTTCCGTATAATGGAAGTACTTGATAAGGGCATGGAAAGGGATGGGAATATTTACTCCAACAGATATAAGGCTGTATATTCCGATGAAGATAAGACGGATCTTGAGTGTACCCGGTTTTTTGATCATCACAGGAAGCCGGATTTTGATATCGATCTGTTGAGGAGCAATAATTATATCTGTCATTTGTTTGTGGTAAAGACACAGACAGCCCGACGAGCAGGAGGGTTTCGGAGTGAATTCAACGGTGCACAGGATCATGATTTTATTTTCAGATGTTTGGAACAGCTTGAACCGTCGGAGATATATCATATTCCGAGAGTACTGTATCATTGGAGAGCAACACCGCAGTCGACCGCCGAGAACCCTGATAATAAACTGTATGCCTATGAAGCAGGCAAGAGAGCGGTAAGATCACACCTGGAGCGCTTGAAGCTGAAGGCTGCCGTTACGGATACTTCTCATCTTGGATTCTACAGGGTAAGATATGAAGTAAAGGATCCGAGAGTTAAGATCATGACAAAGGAAGAGTGGGATCATCTTACTGGAGAGGTCTTTGAAGGTATTGAAGAAGATTATATAATGATACTTGGCAGAGATATAGAACCGCTTGGCGGGGATTATATTGAGGAGCTTGCAGGGATGCTTTCACGAAGCGAAGTGGGTGCTGCAGGAGGCAAGGTATTTGACAGGCACGGACGTATAGACAGTGCAGGATATATGTATGATGAAGAGGGAAAGTTAAAGCCGGTTTACAGGGGAATGAACGGTCACTACTCGGGATATCTGCACAGGGCATCTATACAGCATAAGGTGGACGGCCTTCCGGGTGACTGTATGATGGTTAAGAAGGAAGCTGTGAATTTCCTGGATAAGCCGGTATTATCGGATAAATATATTACTGTTTATGACCCTTTTGCAAAGTTTAAGAGAAAGGGCAGAAATAAGCCGGAGAAAAGAAAATAAGTGTCTGAAAGATATATGGAAGGGCTGATATGGCTAAGGTAACGATCGTCATACCCAATTACAACGGAGAAAGATTTCTTAATGACTGTTTTAACTCCCTTATGGAAAACATTACGGTAACAGAGGGCTCTTCCGATGCTGTGGACTTTGATATAACAGTTGTAGACAACGGGTCTACGGACAGAAGCATTGATATTATAAATAATGCTATGGCTGATATGGCAGAAAAAACCGGAGGACGGTGCAGGCTTGAGCTTATCCGGCTTGACAGAAATTACGGATTTCCCAGGGCTGTTAATGAGGGTATAAAATCAGCAGATACGGAATATGTTATACTGTTGAATAACGATACCAGGGTTTATCCGGATTTTGTGAGTAAGCTTACAAAAACAATAGAGAAGGATAAAACCGTTTTTTCCGTAAGTGCCAGGATGCTGAAAATGTATGAGCCCGATAAGATAGACAACGCCGGAGATCTGTACTGTGCCCTTGGATGGGCCTTTGCACGCGGTAAAGATAAACCGGTGTCCTTATATGAAAAGAAATGCGATATTTTTTCGTCGTGCGCCGGTGCAGCCATATACAGAAAAAAGGTTTTTGAACGGATCGGATATTTTGATGAAGACCACTTTGCCTATCTTGAGGATGTGGATGCAGGTTATCGGGCAAGGATCAACGGATACAGGAATGTATATGAACCCGGAGCCGTTGTTTTACATGCAGGAAGCGGCAGCAGCGGATCAAGATATAATAAGTTCAAGATAGACTTATCATCACGGAATAATGTTTATGTGGTATATAAGAATATGCCTCTTCTTCAGCTTATTATCAACCTGCCGTTCCTTATGGCGGGTACAGTTATAAAGACGCTGTTTTTTATAAAAAAAGGAGAAGGCTTAACCTATATCAAAGGGCTTTGCAAGGGTGT
This sequence comes from Lachnospiraceae bacterium, assembly GCA_024691125.1. Classification (GTDB taxonomy): domain Bacteria; phylum Bacillota; class Clostridia; order Lachnospirales; family Lachnospiraceae; genus UBA2868. Next base: position 6,717 of record JAILNV010000107.1, read on the forward strand.
TTCCATGTGTTTTAAGGGGAAAAAATATCCTTATAAAAATGCCAATCTGGGTAATTATCTTAAGATACAGCTTGAGCTGTGGAGAAATGTTTTTATCCGGGTTTTAGGATGATCGTACAGATTATTTTGAGTGGTCTGCTGGTAAAAGATAATGATAAAGGATAATCAGACGTTATTTAACAGAATACATGTATTTATAGATGCAGGCATAGTTGCGGGAACCTATTGGCTGGCGTGGTGGCTTAAGTTCAAGAGCGGACTTATTGATTATTCCATGAGTCTTCCGGTGAGCTATTTTCGCAGAGTTATGTATTTTGTCGTGCCTGCATATGTTTTACTGTATTATTTCTTCAATCTGTATAACAGCAAACGTGCTTCGGGGCGGAAAAGGGAATTCTATAATATAGTTAAGGCCAATACCGTGGGAGCGCTTGCTCTTATCATTGCAATGTATATGATGAGACAGGTTCACTTCTCACGTGAGATGATACTGATCTTCTGGGCACTTGATATATTTTTTGAGACCTTTGTACGTAATATCATAAGATATATCCTGAGATTTTTCAGGAAGAAGGGATACAATCTTAAGTATGTTCTGCTGGTTGGTTATTCGAAATCAGCGGAATCCTATATAAACAGGATAAGATTAAATCCGCAATGGGGCTATGTTGTGAGAGGCATCCTGGATGATCATGTGGAACGAGGCACAATGTATAAGGGTGTTAAGGTTATGGGAGTTATTGATAACCTTGAGATGATCCTTGAAGAAAACAAGCTTGATGAAATTGCGATAACCTTAAGTCTAAAGGAATACGGCCGTCTTGAAGAGATCGTAAATATGTGTGAGAAATCCGGCGTGCATACAAAATTCATTCCGGATTATATGGGAATCATACCCAATAAACCGTATACAGAGGATCTGCAGGGACTTCCTGTTATCAATATAAGACATGTTCCGCTGACGAATACAGTAAATATTGTTATGAAGCGTATAGTGGATATTATAGGTTCCTTCTTCGGTATTATCATCACCTCGCCTTTAATGCTTTTCTGTGCAATTGCAATTAAGGTGAGCAGTCCCGGTAAGATCATATTTATTCAGGAGAGAGTGGGACTTCATAATAAGCCGTTTAAAATGTATAAATTCAGGACCATGAGAGAACAGCAGGACAGGGAAGAGGATGATAAGGGCTGGACAGTTAAGGATGATCCACGGGTGACCGGTATAGGAAAGTTCCTTCGAAGGACAAGTATCGATGAACTTCCGCAGCTGTTTAATGTATTCGCAGGCAAGATGAGTCTTGTCGGGCCTCGTCCCGAACGACCCATGTTTGTGGAACAGTTCAGGGAAACGATTCCACGGTATATGATCAAACATCAGGTTCGCCCCGGAATGACGGGATGGGCACAGATAAACGGACTGCGCGGTGATACTTCAATACAAAAAAGAATAGAATATGATCTTTATTACCTTGAAAACTGGACTATGGGTTTTGATATTAAGATCCTGTTTCTTACGTTTTTCAGGGGATTCATAAATGAGAATGCTTATTAAAGAATAAGAGTGTTTATATGACGCTGGATCTGATAATTCCGGTATACAGACCGGATGAAAAGCTTATGCGTCTGTTTAAGGGTATATCGATACAGACGGTTAAGCCTGACAACATTATAGTGATGTATACAAGGGCATCAGCGGATGATCATCTTGGGCCGGAGTATATTGAAGCCGGAATGGAAGCTGTGGCAGGAAATCTCAGGGTATATGAGATTGACAGGAATGAATTTGACCATGGCGGAACAAGAGCAGCCGCTGTTTCTCATTCAAAAGCCGGGCTTTTTGTTATGATGACCATGGATGCGGTTCCGGCCGATGAGTATCTTATAGAGAAGCTTACGGACATTTTTGAGAAGGATATGTATGTTGCGGCGGCTTACGGAAGACAGCTTCCGGATGCCGGTTCAAGCCTTGCAGAGAGATTCACACGTGGTTTTAATTATCCCGAAACTCCGCTTGTAAAGAGCAGATATGATCTTGAAAAGCTGGGGATCAAAACCTTCTTCTGTTCCAATGTGTGTGCAGTGTACAGGAGAGATGTATATGATAAGCTCGGAGGATTTGCAGAGAAGACGATATTCAATGAAGATATGATATATGCGCACGGGATCATTATGAATGGATACCGGATATATTATGCGGCTGATGCGGGAGTTGTCCATACACATGATTATACACCCATGCAGCAGTTTCACCGGAATTTCGATCTGGCAGTTTCTCAGGCCATGCATCCCGAAGTGTTTAAAGGAGTCTCATCGGAATCAGAGGGTGTTAAATATATTAAGTCAGCATATGTATATTTCAAAAAAGCGGGGAAAGGGTATCTTATAGTTCCTTTTGTATGGGGGTGCTGTTTTAAATACGCAGGCTATCTTTTGGGTAAAAAATATGATAAGCTTCCAAAGAAGCTTGTAAAAGCCTGTGCAATGAATAAAGCTTTTTTCGAGAAGCCGGAATGAACCGGTCGTGAATCGGGAGATTTTTCTTCTGGCCTGTATAATTAATGGAGGAGAGATATAGAAATGCCGGAACAAAACAATAATAATAACAATAATAATAATGACAATTATGAAGTATTCTGTCAGATGTGCCGCCGTCCCAAGAGCCAGGTGAGTGATATGTTCAAACTTTTTGACGGTATGTATGTATGTTCGGACTGCATGCACAGGACAATGGATACGATGGGTCAGTTCGGATTTTCGCCGTTTAATCTTACACCGTTTAACATTAACGGATTTAACACCAATCCGGGAGCGGATACATCTGAAGGTACAGGCGGTAAAACAGGTACTCCTCTCGGAAGTATATTCGGCGATCTGAATAAGTATTCCGAAGAGGCGCTTAAGGAGCATAAGGCAAAGGAAGCCGGGAAAAGCTCCTCAGATAATAAGCAGGAAGGTGATGCGGATAAAACAGAGGATACCGTCTCTTCAGATAACGGAACGGAAAGCAGTGAAAGCATTGTGACGGTAAACGGTGATGACGATACACCGGAACAGGATGATAAAGAAAAGAGTGGAGGAAGTTCAGGATTATTCCAGGGCATTCCCGGAATAAGCTTTCTTAATATGTCCGATATTCCGGGCTTATTCGGTCAGAAGACCGTTGTGAAGAAAAAGGGGAAGAGAACAACACCCTTAGTCGATCTCAGCAAGATACCACAGCCTCATAAGATCAAGCAGATGCTCGATGAGTATGTAATAGGGCAGGAGAATGCCAAGAAGAAAATATCCGTTGCCGTATACAATCATTATAAAAGGATAGCGGCGGAGGAATTCAGAGAGGATCGTTATGGAGAGGAATTCAGAGGAGTAGACATAGAGAAATCAAATATGCTGCTCATAGGTCCAACCGGATGTGGAAAGACATATCTTGTTAAGACACTGGCAAAGCTTCTGGATGTTCCGCTTGCGATTGCTGATGCCACATCCCTTACGGAAGCGGGCTATATAGGCGATGATATCGAGAGCGTGGTAAGCAAGCTCCTTACGGCAGCAGGCAATGATGTCGAGAAAGCAGAAACCGGAATAATATTTATAGATGAAATAGACAAGATCGCTAAGAAGCAGAATACACATTCAAGAGATGTTTCGGGAGAATCGGTACAGCAGGGAATGCTTAAGCTTCTTGAAGGCAGCGAGATAGAGGTGCCGGTAGGTTCCAATTCGAAGAATGCGATGGTACCTCTTACAACGGTAAATACCAAGAATATTCTGTTTATCTGCGGAGGTGCTTTCCCCGATCTTGATGAGATAATAAAACAGAGGCTGCGTAAGCAGACATCCATAGGCTTTAATGCGGAGCTTAAGGATGCGCTTGATAAGAGGAAGGATATACTTAAGGATGTCACGGTGGAAGATATCAAGAAGTTCGGAATGATCCCGGAATTCGTCGGAAGACTTCCGATCATAGCTCCCATGGAGGGACTCACGGAGGACATGCTTGTCGATGTACTGAAGGAGCCTAAGAATGCAATAATAAAACAGTATCGTAAGCTTCTTGCAATGGATGAGGTGGAGCTTGAGTTCGATGATGAGGCTCTTCATGAAATCGCAAAGAAGGCAATGGAGAAGGATACGGGTGCGAGAGCACTGAGGTCGATCATCGAGGATCTGATGCTTGATATAATGTATGAGATCCCCAAGGATGACAATATTGGAAGAGTGGTCATAACGAAGGATTATATTCTGGGGACCGGAGGTCCCATAATAGATTTAAGAGGCGGCGGAATGAGCTTTGCGGAAAGAGAAAGGCTGAAATCCGTAGCTGCCGTTTAGTTCGGAGGCCTGATATGTTATTCAGCACGGCGGCCTTTGCGGTATTTATGACGGCGGTCTTCTTTGCTTACTGGCTCATGCCGCATAAGTACAGATGGATAGTCATACTTGCCGCAAATGCATGGTTTTACATTAGCTATGATATAAAGTATCTGGCTGTGATACTCGTAACAATGCTTGCTTCCTATTGGTGCGCGATCCTTATAGAGAAGCAGGATAATGAGGTAACAAAGAAAAAGACTGTAATGGCAACAGGGGTAGTGGTAACATTATCCCTGTTACTTGTGTTTAAATATCTTAATTTTGCCCTGTATACGGTTGCTAAAATATTAAGCAGGTTCAGTATTCCGATGCAGGAAACAACGCTTAAGCTTATAATGCCTGTCGGAATATCCTTCTACACTTTTATGGCAGTCGGTTACATAGTGGATGTATATAAGGGAAAGACAAAAGCTGTTAGGCATTTTGGAAAATATGCGATCTTTGTATCGTTTTTCCCCAATATATCATCAGGTCCCATAGAAAGAGCAGGACATTTCATCCCTCAGATCGATAAGGAAAAATCATTTGATTACGATTCGGTAGTCTATGGAGCGAGGCTGCTTTTACTGGGGCTTATCAAGAAGATCGTCATAGCGGACATGATGACAAAGTATGTTGACGAAGTGTTTAATAAGGTGCCGGAACATTATGGTATCTGTTTTGCATGGGCCACTCTTTTATATACCTTCCAGATATACTGTGATTTCTCGGGATATTCGGATATGGCGGTCGGAGTGGCTAGGATGCTGGGCTTTGATCTTATACAGAATTTCAGACAGCCTTATCTTGCCGGAAGCATTAAGGAATTCTGGGCGCGTTGGCATATTTCACTTTCAACGTGGTTCAGGGATTATGTGTATATACCGCTCGGAGGTAACAGGTGTTCAAAGGCCAAGCGCGATATGAATCTTCTGATAACCTTCTTATGCAGCGGACTGTGGCATGGAGCCAGCTGGACCTTTGTGCTCTGGGGCGGTATCCACGGAGTGTGTCAGATCGTTGAGAACAGAATAAAAGAGGCTGTCGGCCTTACCAGAGAAAAGGAAAAGGCACTTAAGAGACCGGTGAAGCTGCTCCTCACCCTGCTGACCTTTTGTATTGTAAGTTATGCGTGGATGTTTTTCAGGGCGAACTCAATATCTGAGGCTCTGTTTGTTGTAAGGAGCATGTTTACCGACTTTTCATTAAAGGGCGCAATGGCTCAGATGACCATGAGTGGTAAATCTGTGGTTAAGACTACGGGCGCGATCCTCCTTCTTATGATCTATGATCATTTCAATGAAAGGAAGGATCTTCTTAAGGAGATGAACCGGTTGAATCCCGTATTCAGGTTCGCGGTATATGTGGTATCCGCTATCGTGGTGATAGCGCTGAAGGTGAATAATTCATATGCACAAGAATTTATTTACTTTAAGTTTTAGCGGCTGCTGAGATACTTGCAAAAATTGATGATATCGAAATCCGGAAAATATAGCAATTCAAGGATTAGGAAATGAAGAAATTTGTAATTAAATTCACAATATTTGCTGTGATCGTACTGTCCTTCTTTATAGTGATAGGTGTTGTGATCGATCCGTACAACATCTTTCACTACGAATATCCGAGGAACAACGGCATTGAAGCAAATAAGAATTTCATAAAGACAAGATATATCCTGCATCACAAGGATGAGTTCGATTCCCTTCTGTTTGGATCGTCAAGGGCGGGATTTACAGATGTTGAGGCACTGCCTGACGGGAAATATTACAACATGTGTTCATCGGAGGCACTGCCGGCAGAACATGTGAGGCTTCTTAAGACACTCATTAAGCATGGGTTCGTCCCGAAGAATGTGACTGTGATGGTGGACGACATCTCGTGCTTTGTGGATCCCGACAGTCTTCACAAGACCATGCTGTTTCGTATTCCATATCCCGATGATACCGTTGGCTCATGGTTTGATTTCTATGTAAAATACTGTGATGTGCTGACGATATGGCAGGCATACATGGAGGTTAAGGATTATGAGCCTACGGATCCTGATTATACGGCAAGATACCGACGGAGCGGTTCGGAAAGGCTTGATAATGACAGACCGTTTCAGGATGAGAGCCATGTCGGATACTGGGCGGATTACTACGAACTCAGAGTCGATGCGGTAATGGCAGACATAAGAGAGCTTAAATCCATTTGTGAAGAGAACGGTATAAATCTGCGTATTATGACTAATCCTCTGTATTACCTTACTTATCAGAGAGATATAGAGAACGGATATCTTGATTTCCTGTATGCATTGGCGGGCGAGGTGGACTACTGGAATTTCAGTTCATTTTCGGATATAACACTTGATGATAACAATTATTATGAGACCAGCCATTTCAGACCCTCGGTATCAAATAAAATGATGGATATAGTGTATAACGATGCGAAGGATGATGCTTTGTGGAAACAGGGCTTCGGAGTAAAAGTAACAAAGGAAAACAGGGACGAGTTTATTTATTTTCTGAAATATCAGGCCGAGGAGAGAGGAGTGGTTCTTCCGGCCAGTACCGTAGGAGCCTACTGATATATGACCGGTGAAACATTGAAACGATTGCGAAGCATCTGCCTGTGTGCGGTTTTGGGCATTACGATGGAGCTTGCAGCAGCTCTGCTTCTTGGCAGTATATTATCTTTTTTCCCGGAGACTGCGGCCGGTTATCAGGGACAGATGGATTCCAAGCTTGCGGATGGGATGTTTAGCCTTGTTATCGTGGCTTTTTTTTCTCCTCTGTTTGAGGAGGCAATCTTCAGGTTTCTTCTGCTGGGGATATTGGAAAGAAAGACGGGATTTGCTGTGGCCAATGTGATACAGGCACTTGTTTTTGGAATATATCATATGAGTATTATTCAGGGAATATATGCATTTCTCCTCGGCATGCTGATAGGGCTTCTTAAGCATTATACGGGAACGATAATAGGCTGTATAAGCTTCCATGTTTTTTTCAATATAACAGGAATACTTGTTACCATTTTAATGCCGGGTGAAATAAGTACCATTATAAGGACTGTTTCGATGGTTGCGGGTTTTGCCGTTTCGTATGCCCTGTTCAGCCTGATACGACGGAACCGATGTGATGTGCAAACAGGCTGATCATGTCTATATCTGTATTGGCATAGACCATACGCGCGCCGACGACATCTTCGAACTCGTTAAAGACGGGTTCCCCATCCTTGTCAAATACAAAATCAACTCCCATGTAATCACCTGGCAGAGCATCAGCCAGCTTTTCTGCAAGTGAGCGTTCCCGCTGATGCGGAGTATGAAGCGAAGCATTTCCGCCTAAGGAAAAGTTAGCGCACAGATCTCCTGAGTTCTTTGCTGTTCTCATCATTCCGGCAACTATCCTGCCGCCTATAAAATAGATCCGGAGATCCCTTCCGCGAACGGATGCAAGACGCTGCATGATCAGCTTGCGGTAAGGATATCTGTTATGATCCACAAGGATACCTTTGATTGCAGTAAGAAGCTCTGATTCACTGTTTATAAGTGAGACATGTTTTCCGCCGTGCCCCTCCGCTGGTTTAAGTACGAAGGGATAACCGAAGGCTTCGGCTTTAAGCCTTACTGAATTATATCCTTCGGTATCGGTAAGCGATCTTATACCGGCATACAGTATTGTCAGGTCATCATTTCCGTATCCGGGATCCGGCAGCATAGATATTATTTCTTCTTCATTGACGGTGACAAACGGCATATAGGGAATACCGAGCTTATCGGCAAGATTATATGAGAGCTCCTTATCATTGGCTACCTCTGTTACCTTTGCAGGATTAAAAACCCGAATTCCCTGCTTCTCAAAATCATAAGCTATATCTGCATTACGTGAACGGTTCACAATGAAATCCGGCACTCCTTTACTGCTCAGCAGTTCATCGGCCAGAGAACTTAGATTCATGGCATAAGCATCCGAAATATAATCCGTATATACAAGCTTAAGAGTGAGTCCATAAGGTTCACACTCCTTCTGAAGCTTCTCTATAAACCATTTGTTAACGGAAGCACTTTCCGATTCATACAGCAGCCATCCTGTTTTATTATTCATCTTTTACCGTCCTCTTTTTAACTGTTTGAATTCAGGAATACGTTGTGAACGTTCCTTTTACAATGAATGAATTTACTTCGTTTACTATAGCGGCTTTGATGCTGTGACCGGTCGGAACAGGTAATTTCATAAAATCGCATTTTGGGATCGTCCGCCTGTGCTGTTCAGTATATGCGCAATAATGGCATCGGCAGCATTAATGCCTGTACATTCGAATATACCCTTGAAATGCGCATTGGAATTGACCTCGCATAATAAGGGTTCTCCATCGCTGTCTGTAAGTATGTCAACTCCCGCATAATCAAGCTTCAGTATGCTGCACACCTTAAGAGCCATGGCAGATTCCCGGTCTGTGGGAGTATATGCCTCTGCATGTCCTCCGAGAGCTATGTTAGCCCTGAAATCGCTGTCGTTATATCTGAGCATTGAAGCAATACATTTACCGCCGACGACTATGATACGTTTGTCTCTCCCGGATATCTGCCGACCGCCTGTCTGTTGTTCCGGAGTATCGGAATGTTCGGATCTGATATATTCCTGGATCAGGCATGGCCGCCCGTTAAGTGATCTTAAGATTTCGACACATTGTTCATGAGTACTTATCAGATGAACCTGTTCGCCGAAGGAACCGAAGCATTCCTTAAGAACAAACGGAAAACCGGTACGTTCTTCAATCTTTTCAAGAAAGCCGGTATTGCAATAGCCGGGACCCTCATAAGTGAAGGGTACGCTGAAGGTTGCAGGCATCCTTACCAATCCCGCAAGCTTTATACAGGTCAGTGATTTGTCATCGCATGCTTCTATTGCATCCGCACAGTTGAAGAGGGTCAGTCCCGCCGCTTCGAGTGCTCTTGCAAGCCTTACATCCTTATCCCAGAATATGACATAATCGGGACGGCTGAGTTCAAGATCGGGATATACGATCCGGTTTATATCCGCTCTTACCGTAATATCCGCATTTGTCATGAGCGTAAGCTCGCTTCCGGCTTTTCGTGCGGCGGATATAAGCCAGTCATACAGCTCACTGAATTTTCCGTTATTTAGAAATCTGTTAACAATAAGCCAGCCCTTCATTTACTCTCCTTTACGTGTTCCGGATTCTTCTTTTATTCTACTCTTAAAACAGACAGAATGCCATATTTAATGTTTAGATAATGATAGTGCTCAAAACCATGCTTTTTAATGATCAACCCACATGCGCATGTGTGATCATGATTGTAATATATCTGCACGGATGATAGAATTAATCAAATAACCGCACTTCCTGACGTGACTGTCAGGAACAGATACAAAAGCTGAAATCCGTGAATAAGACAGACAGATCCTAAGGAATGATCATTAAGAAGGTTTGATATGAAGCATATAAATCTTGGTATAGTTGCCCATGTTGATGCGGGCAAGACAACATTAACCGAAGCCATGCTCTATAAGGCCGGAAATATAAGACAGCCCGGGCGCGTTGATTCCGGAGATACCTTTCTTGACACAGGTGAACAGGAGAGGGAACGCGGGATAACGATCTATTCCAAACAGGCAGAGCTTTACTTCGGTGAGTTCGGAATAACACTTCTTGATACGCCGGGCCATGTGGACTTCTCGGCGGAAGCCGAGAGCGTTCTTCAGGTGCTTGATTATTGTATTCTTGTGATAGGAGCAGATGACGGGGTCAAGGGACATACGATGACGCTGTGGTCGCTGCTTAAGGAATACGGTATTCCTGTTTATATTTTTATTAATAAGCTTGACCGTCCCGGTATGGACAGGGCTGCCGTGCTCAGTCAGATCAGGGAAAAGCTTGACGATAACTGTCTTGATTTCGCACATGCGGTTACGGATGATACAGCAAATGGCCGGAATATACCGGCATTCACGGATGAAGATTATGAGTCGATAGCCATGTGTGATGAAAAGCTGATGGATGAGTATCTTTCATCGGGAGAACCGATAAAAGACGGGCAGATAGCTGAGCTTATCGTGCAGCGTAAGCTTTTTCCGGTGCTGTCAGGATCCGCTCTTAAGCTTGACGGAGTGGAGGCGCTCATAGCCGCGCTTGACAGATTTACCGTTGTGAAGGAGTATCCGTCGGAGTTCGCGGCAAGGGTTTATAAAATAACAAGGGATGCGCAGGGAAACAGGCTTACACATATTAAGATCACAGGCGGAGTACTGCATGGACGCGATCAGATAGGTGATGAGAAGATCAATCAGATAAGGATATATTCGGGAGAAAAATATGAGACGGTACCGGAACTTGCGGCAGGAAGGATTTGCACGGTTACCGGACTTAACACAAGCAGGCAGGGTATGGGGCTCGGAGCACTGAAGGGTACCAATACGCCGATACTTGAACCGGTATTGTGCTACAGGGTGAGCGCGGATGACGGAACTGATGATTCCGTGCTCCTTGGCCGCCTTCGTACTCTTGAGGAAGAGGATCCTCAGCTTAAGGTTGAATTTGATGAAAATAACAGACAGATACTTCTTAGGATCATGGGTACGGTCCAGCTCGAAGTTATTACTGAAACCATGAAGAAGAGGTTCGGGACAAGTGTCATATTTGATACAGGCTCTGTTGTATATAAAGAGACCATCGTTTCGGCGGTGGAAGGAGTGGGACACTATGAGCCGTTAAGACATTATGCGGAAGCTCATATTCTGCTTGAACCGCAGCCAAGAGGCAGCGGACTGAGCTTTGATACAGTCTGCAGTGAGGATGTTCTTGACAGGAACTGGCAGCGTCTTATACTGACTCATCTTAAGGAAAAAGTACACAGAGGCGTACTTACGGGAGCACCCGTAACCGATATGAAGATGACTCTGCTTACCGGAAAGGCACATCTTAAGCATACAGAGGGCGGTGATTTCAGACAGGCAACCTACCGTGCTGTAAGACAGGGGCTTATGTACGCGAAAAGCATTCTTCTCGAACCGTACTATTATTACAGGATAGAATTGCCGGTTGACAGTGTAGGACGGGCGATGACGGATATTGAGAATATGAAGGGAAGAGTCGAAGCTCCGCAGATAGAAGGGGATCAGGCAGTGCTTACAGGTACCGCCCCTGTTGTATGCATAGGGAATTACGCTAAAGAGCTTGCATCATATACAAGGGGAACCGGGTCGCTGTCGCTGAGTATTGCGGGATATGATCTGTGCCATAATCCGGAAGAGGTTATCGAGGCTGCGGGTTACTTACCGGAATCGGATATAAGAAATTCGCCCGATTCCGTGTTTTGCGCTCACGGAGCAGGCTTCGTGGTACCGTGGAATGAGGTGTATGACAATATGCACCTTCCGCATGCGTATGATCCGGAAAAGGATGAACGCAGAGCCGGTGACGGTGAGATGATGACGAATGCTGAGGGCGATAACGGATTCGGTACGGACCGGGATACGGGAGGCTTCAGGGCAAGGCTTAATGAAAACGGAAAAGCGGACGGACAGAGTACCGGCGGAGCTATCGGAACGGACGAGATAGATTCGATCCTTAATAAGACCTTTTATGCCAACAGTGATTCGACTGTAAAGGAAGAAGCGGAGAAGCGCAAGGGTGTAGGTAAAACATCCGGGGCAAATGTTGTATCTACAGGCGGAAAGATAAGTGATCCGTATGATGATTTTAAATATTCACCTGTTAAGAAAAGGGAGAAGTACCTGCTCGTTGACGGGTATAACGTTATATATGCGTGGAAGGAGTTAAGGGAGCTTGCCGGTACAAATATCGACGGTGCAAGAGACAGGCTTATGGATATCATGCATAATTACAGCGGTGCTGTCGACAGCAACGTGGTATTGGTGTTCGATGCATATAAGGTAAAGGGCAGAGCTGCATCAGAGACCGTAAACGGGAACTTCCGTGTAGTCTATACGGGCGAGGATGAGACTGCCGACAGATATATCGAAAGATTTGCCAATCTTAACGGACGTAAATACGAGATCACGGTTGCCACATCGGACAGGCTTGAGCAGATAATCACAAGAGGAAATAACTGCTATCTGCTTTCGTCCAGAGAACTGGAGGCTGTGGTCATGGAAGAACTCAACAGACTGATGAAGGGTTATTCCACATGATATTTACAGAGAACAATTTTATTTGTGCGCTATATTTATTACGCTTGCTTTAATTGGTGCATTTATCGTACCGTTATGGAATCAAGAACATCGAAATAATTCTCAAAGGTTTTGCGGCAGCACATAGGATTGAGAATTGTAACTCCGGGGACACGCAAGCCTGTAAGAGCAAACGCCATGGCGATACGGTGGTCATCGTAGGTTTCTATTGAAGCACTATGCAGTGACTTCGGCTCAATATAAATTCCGGTGTTTTCTTCAATGGATGTGCATTTACAGCCAAGCCGGTTGAGCTCGGTTATGATAGCGTTCAGTCTGTCCGATTCCTGAAAACGTATATGTCCGATATCATGTATGGATGAGGGGGATGATGCAAATGCCGCCACAACTGCCATTGTCATTGTCTGATCCGAATAATCCTTCATGTTGATATCGATACCCGGATAAGCTTCATTAACGGGAGGATAAAGTACTACTCCGTCCGGATCATCCTCTGTTTGGCATCCAAGTATTTCCAGAGCTTTCATAAACTGGAAATCACCCTGCATGGAATACGGATGTACTCCATGTACCTGCATGATCTTTCCGCATATCGGAGCCATTGCATAAAAGTAGCAGGCGGCCGACATATCAGGTTCAATATCGTAGACGGAAGGGTTGTTTATCTGCCATTCCGGTACTGAACCGGTATTACGGTTCTGTACGTCATTGTTTAAGATAAGCTCCGTCTGTGCATGATTT
>JAILNV010000112.1 GCA_024691125.1 Lachnospiraceae bacterium
ACCTCTTCCATCGGCCTGCTCTTTAGCTCCACCTGCAGGACTCTTACCTCGTATTCCTCTTCATATTCTTCGCCGGTATCAGGATCTGTAACAGTCCTCGTCCTTATATCGATCCTTGGAGTGAGCGTGAGCTTATACATCTCGTTAAACAGCGCTTCTATCTGGTCATCCACATCCACTGCCGCAAAATCAATGTTCATTGCGGAAAGATAACTTATAAGCACAAACGGATCATGTCCGATCTCGCCAAGGTTATACTCATACTCGTCAAAATCAGGATGATCCGTTTCTATACTGTCTATCTTATTCTGGAGCTCCAGCTCCCTTACCGTCATGGCATCATCGGATTTATCAAGCTCTGCGGGCCTGCTCTGATAGCTTCCCATCATGGTAGCAGCAACTCCGCCGCCAAACATCGCTCCACAGGATGAAACACCGGTTGCTATTACAACAAACAGAAGGCCAAACCCCGCTACAGCTCCTATCACTCCGATATGCTTTATTATGAACTCTTTTACCTTTGCCGCTATGACGGTCGTGGTCTGCACTGCCTTCTGGGCATAAGCGGCTGCTTCCTTTGCATGAGCCCCTTTCCTTAATGCCAGGGCATACTCACGTTTTATGCGCTGCTTCTGGATGAATTTCCTTATCGTCCTTTTCTTTACCTCGGGATTATCTTCAAGGTATCTTTCAAAGATAAGGTTCGTCTCTGCCTTGAACTGCTTCTTTTCAAGAGCTGCAACCTTTCTGGCCTTCCTTGCCTTAACAGTCTTCTTCAATCGTCCGGCCCGGTATACAACCTCCTCCCCGGCCAGCTCGGTCTTATGTGCTGCCTCGACTCCGGCATTCTCCTTCTCTTCCTCCGATATCTTCTGATGAACGAAGTTATGCGCCGCCATCTTTGCCCTCCGGCTTGCTACCGTGGCAGGGCTTCCTTTCTTTTCCTTTTTCGGAACCTTAAAGGTTTCAAGCTCATATGTTACTTTGCCGGTTGTCGGGTCGAACTGTTTTACAAGCCTGTATTCCTTGCGTTTTCTCAGACGCTTACGTGCTTTCTGCGTCTTTCTTGCTGCGGCTTCTGCCTTCAGCTCATATCTGTCCGCTACACCGTTGCCTGAAATCCCGGTACCGGTTTTCCCGTCACCGGATATTCCGTCACCGGGTTTGCCGTTACCGGAAAACCCGTCATCGGTAAGATCCTTTCCCTGTCTCCCTTTCTTCCCATCGGCTTTAGGATCCGGATCATGATTCTTGTGCGTGCCCGTTACTTCTCCGGCAGGGTCCTCAACTGCATACTCAGATCTCCCCTGTCTTATCCCGTCGGAAACCTCTGCTCCTGTATCCTCTAAGAAATCATCTTTGTTCCTGAACCTTTCATCAGGTCTTATATATGTCTCTCTCGGGGACTTATGCTTCCCGTGATACCTGCGGACACGCCTTGACATTGATTCCTCGCGCTGGGAAATATACTCGATGTTTCTTTCATCCTCAGCTTCATGCTTATCGAAGAACTCCTGATTGGCCATCCTGCTTAACATCTCAGACCTTGATTCGGTTACCAGTCCGGGCTGCTGGAACTGAGCTTCCGTATCAACAGGATCCACTCTTCCCTCTTTTTTAAAGCTGTCCCTGTAGAACTCACCCGACTTCTTCCTGTACTGCTTCTTATTCCTCACTGCATAAGTGCTGTCTGATCTGCTTTTATCCTTTTGTGCAGTCGCGGGTTTTGCATGATTCCGATATTGGGAAGCTTTTGCGGTATTTGGTGTATATTCACCCTTCTTGATATTTACTGCGTTAGAGCTGTTTTCTGACCCATTTGGTGTATAAACATCTTTTACCGTAAATTCGTTTTCCAAACTGCTTCTTATATCATGTGCAGTTTGAAAGTCGCTTCCGGTATTTATACCTTCTGCAGACCGAAAATCATGTCCCAGGTAAGCATCTTTCATCGGGTTTGCTTCATTAGCAGCATTAAAGTGCCTTGTGGCATTCGACTTGTTTATGCTATGCCGGGGATTAAAGTATGATCCTGTATCAAACCCGTCTGTCCGGCTCTCCGTTTTATTACCGAATGCTGCATTTTCCTTATGAACATCGTCCTTGAAACCACTATGCTCCTGCTTATGGGTTTCACTACCCGGACTGTGTACATCATACCTTAGCTGATCCCCATCATCTCCGGATCTGTTTGTTTCGCTCTGTTTCTTAAATCCTTCATTTCCCGGATCATATGACCTGTAGCTGTTCTCAAACGCTTCGCTCCGGCTGGTATTAAAGCTTTCTGCATTATCACTCCCGGATCCCTGCCATCCTGCTACTTCATTGTTTATACCGGCGGCCCCGGAACCTGTTTCAAAGGTCTCCTGCTTTAAGCCCTCGTTCCGCAGTTCCTCATTCCATGCCGCTCTTTTCTTTCTCTTTGCCATTTGAAAAATCTCCCATATCATCAGCTTGCTCAGGTTTTGTATTCATAATCTCGTATGTCTTTGTATCTGTCGGATATCTGTCCGCGAACGGTATCACCACATCATTGAACAGAATAAGGCCACAGCCTGATTCCGAATTGGTCACATACTGCAGCTGCTTGGATGAAAGCCCCAGCTTGTCTGCCAGTATCAGCTGATCTTTCGCATTCTGGTTAAGTAGATAGACAAAATCACTGTTTCCGAGTATCCCCTCTATCTCCTCCGAGCGTAGGAAATCACCTACATTCTGTGTAAGGCCCGTAGGTATTCCACCCCATTTCCTGAAACGCTTCCATATCTCCACCGAATACTGTGCCGTCTGCTTGTCCCTTAACAGTAAGTGGAACTCATCACAGTAATAACGGGTGGCGACTTTACGCTCCCTGTTCCGTGATACCCTGTTCCAGACGGCATCCTGAACGATCAGCATCCCCAGTTCCTTAAGCTGTTTTCCAAGGTCTCTTATATCGAAGCACACTATCCTGTTCTGTGAATCCACATTTGTCCTGTGATTAAAATAATTCTGGGACCCATGCACATACAATACAAGACTGTTCGCTATACGGACTGCCTTCTGCTTTGCATCAATAGCCAGCTGTTCGGATATCCCTTTATCAGGCTCATACATTATCAGGGCATTATAAAGGTCTTCAAGAATCGGCATGTTCTCCGGTTTTGGATCGTTAAAGTATTCATCATATATGCCCTCGATACACCGATCGATTATTCCCTTCTCATCATTGGCAAGTCCGGTCTCGCCGCCTGCTATGGCATCGCACAGGGTAATAAGGAAATCGCTCTTAAGCTTAAGAGCCTCCGTGTCATTCCTGTGTGATACCTGTATATCCATAGGATTAAGGAAATCCTTTGAATTGGTGGCAAGCTTTACCACTTCCCCGCCAAGTGCTTTTACAAGAGGGAAATACTCTCCCTCGGGATCACATATCAGTATGTCATCCCTTGAAACAAGGTAGCTTCCGAGTATCTCACGCTTTGCTGAGAATGATTTTCCCGAACCGGGAGTACCGAGTATGACACCGTTCGGGGTACGTAGCTTCTTACGGTCTGCCATGATCATGTTGTTGGACAGGGCATTAAGACCGTAATACAGCGACTGTCCCTGTTGGAACAGCTCCTGCGTGTTGAAAGGTACAAGGATCGCAAGGTTCTTTGTTATAAGATGCCTGCCCTCTCCGGTATTGTTGATCCCGATAGGTGCCGCAGCATTCATAGCTGACTCCTGTTTGTACTGAAGGTCGATAAGCCGGCAGTTTGCCTGCTGTATAATTCCCGATATCCTCTGCTGGACACTCTCAAGCTCTTTCTTGTTCCTTCCAAAGCCCGATATAAGGATCGTCGTCCATATGAGCTTCTGATTGGATGTGTTGAGATCATCCAGCAGCTCCATAGTGTTCTTTTCATATAGCACTATGTCTGTCGGAAGAATATCCATATCATATCCGGCCCTTACCGCCTTCTTCTGCTCGTCTATCTTAGACTTCTGGACATCTGAAAGCGCCCTCTTTAACAGCTTTCCTGCTTCTATAGGCTCAATGGTCTGCATATGGATGGATATCGAGATATTGCTGTCGATATCAAGCAGACGTTTTAACAGCTCATCATTAAGCTTCGGGGATATGATATCAAGGTACTTTGTGGAGCCGAACATATGCCCCATCTTATATCTCCCCGGAAATCTGAACTCAAATCCCTGCGGTGCTATATAATCCTTCACCGTGTTCCCTGACTCTGCCATCTCCTTAAATGAAAAACGGAAAGTATCCATCTTATCCTGATTGAAGAATTCATACAGGATGCTCAGACGTTCCTTTCCGTCAAGGCTCCTTGCATTGGTGCCAAGGTTCTTAAGGTTCTTTATGATATCCGATTCGATGCTTATCATCCTCTGGCGCGCTTCCTTTATGTTCTGTGCCTCTATCCCGAAGATGATATATTTGCTCTTTATCACCCCGTTATTGCCCTTTGCCGAGAGATCCTTTAACATATCAGAAAACTCTTCCCTGATATCATCGAACCTGTCTCCCTGCGGAGGGATCTCAAACTGGGCTTTCAGTATTTCCTTGTTAACGTGCCTGTTAAACAGGAATATCTGGAACGTGATCGAGGGATCGAAATAATTGATGAACTGTGAGTACAGTCCCAGGATATCCGCCCTCTCGTCCTCGTCGAGCAATACATAATTGATATCATAAAACTCGATCATCTTTGTATATACGCCCTTCTT
>JAILNV010000280.1 GCA_024691125.1 Lachnospiraceae bacterium
ATATATTACCGTGAGGATCTCGGAACTATCAGCAAGTTAGGTTTGATTTTGACTTATTTACCTTTTTATCTGATCATGACTATAATGAAACAGTATTAAACCCTATGCGAAGCTTGGGAGATTGTATTCACTTTCGCAATATAAATCGTTATAATATTTGTGTAAGAATGTCGTCAATAGTGGACAGAAGAGGAGTGTCTGTAATGACTATCAAGATAAGTGCTTCATATGACAGCTTTCGTGAATTAAGAGAGAGTGGTTCGTATTACGTAGACAAGACCGACTTTATAGAAGAATATCTTTTGAATAAGTTTGATAAAGCTGTTATGTTTACACGTCCCAGAAGATTCGGGAAGACATTGACTATGACAATGCTTAGGGACTTTCTGGATGTGAGGCAGGACAGCAGGGAGATATTCGAAGGTTTGAAGATCATGGATTGCCATGAGGCAGTCGATGGCTATATGAACAAATATCCCGTAATCTTTCTTTCTTTAAAAGAAATTTACGGAACGGATTTTGAAGAAGCATATCAGGCACTGAGTATTGCTGTGTCCAAGCTGTGCGAGAAAAACAGCTTTTTGGCGGAAGATACTTCGAAAAACATCAGTGAGGCGAGTAAGGCTTTGTTCAGGAAATTATGGTTTCAGGATGCAAAGCAGGTAAATACTATACAGGCATTGGATCTTTTAGCGCAAATGCTGAAGCAATACTATGGCAAGCCTGTATTTGTGATCGTAGATGAGTACGATGTCCCGATGGCAAAGTCACTTAATACACTATACTATGACAAGGTCAGGGATATGATAGAACATATGCTTAGCTTCGTATGCAAGACCAATGAGAATGTTAAGGGAGTGGTATTGTCGGGCTGTCTGTATACTGTGAAGAACAGTACTTATACAGGAGTAAATAACATCATTCCTTACAGTATTCTGACCCCGAACTTTGCGTCGTCTATAGGCTTTACGGATGATGAGGTTAGGAGGCTGCTTGATGATGCAGGGATTCAGGATAGATATGGTGTAGTCGAGGAATGGTATGACGGCTACATATTCGGCAGAAATAAGATGTTCTGCCCATGGGATGTGCTTCTGTATGTGAGAACCGTGCTGGACGGTTCGTATAGTGATGCAATGGGACCTGAGAATTACTGGGTCAACACGTCGGAAACAACACAGAATATCATTCATGGTTTCCTTGGTAAGACAGGAAATGCAGGTGAAGGATTTGAGCAGTTGCTTGCAGGAAAGACGATAGAGTGTACTGTTAATGACAGCCTGCCGTATCATCTGATCCATGAGAATGGTGATAATCTGTGGTCAGCACTTCTGGAAACAGGATACCTTACCAAGGCAGTCACTGAAAGAATGAAGGTAACTCCTCTCAGAATCCCCAATAAGGAAATTAAAGCTGTATTCAGGCAGGAAGTGTGGGAACATTTCAAGGATCATGTAGACGATGTAATTGTGAAGGATTTCGTGAATGCACTGTGGGCTGGTGAAATAAGTAATGCGCAGTCGGCACTTGCTGGTATCCTCGAGGCGACTCTGTTGTTTTATCATGAGTATCATGAATACAGTTATCATCTTATACTGGACGGTTTCTTTACAGGCTTTGGATATACTGTGGATTCGGAACGTGAAACGGGCTACGGACGCAGCGACCTTATAATACGGGATCCGGGAAGAAAGCGCGGAATGATCCTGGAGCTTAAGCATGTGGAGAAGGAATCGGAAATGGAGGCAGCGCTTAAGGAAGCATCGGAGCAGATGATCGTGAAGAAATACGATAGCAGGCTTGATTATGAAGGATATACTACCCGCCTCAGTTATGGGATGGCGTTCTGCGATAAGAAGTGCCTGATCGGAACAGTATACAAACACTGAACGCGTAGATTTTTTGAAAGGGCTTAATAGGGAGTGCGATGGTTATGAAAGAACCTGTGCAGCAGCATTCAGATATAATTGAACAATTGCAATCCAAGATACAGGCTCTTACGGATGAAAACCGACTTCTGAAACAGCGTATGGATGAAGCCGGCGTTTCATATGCTGATATTGTGGGTGGTAGTGATGAAGCTGAATCAGAATTATATGATCCTAACCAAGGAGCTCGTATAAAGGAATTTGAAATAACCGATAAGATTGCAAGTGCTTTCTTTACGATGTTTTGCCGTGGTCGGAATGATGTATACGATCTGCGATATACGAATCCAAAGACTGGTAAAAACGGGTATTATACACAATGCTTCAATCGATGGGATCCTTGTTGTCATTATAAGTTGAAGGATGGTGTCCGTTGTAAAGATTGTGAGTTTAGGGCATATAAGCCTATTACATTACCGCTTATAAAAGCACATATGAAGGGGCTGGATCCGATTGGAAATGATGTGGTGGCTATCTATCCTATGCTCGAAAACAATCTTTGTCAGCTGCTGGTATTTGACTTTGACAATCATGCAAAAGGCGCAGAGCAGGATGACTATGCAAATGTAGATGACAGTTGGAAAGATGAGATAAACGCATTGCGACGCATTTGTAAAAATCTGAATGTGGATGTGGTGGTAGAGCGGTCGAGATCAGGACGAGGTGCGCATTTATGGATATTCTTCAAAGAAATGATCCCTGCACGGCTGGCCAGAAGGTTCGGCTTCGCATTACTTGAGAAAGGTGCTGAATCTGTCAATTTGAAGTCGTTCAAATACTATGATCGTATGATACCGACACAGGATGCTCTTCCTGAAGGAGTTCGCTGATAAAAGTAAAAAAGATAGGTATTATTGGGGTGAATATCGTGACAAGGAGCGAATCCGTCATATATCAGCGATGATCGAATATTTCGCAAAAATCGGCAAGAAGCAAAAGAAACCCAAAGAATCATTC
>JAILNV010000136.1 GCA_024691125.1 Lachnospiraceae bacterium
TATGGAGGTGTTTTCAATGGCAATCATCAAACAATTCGATAAACGCTCGGGCATTACTTATGTCTATGATTCCAAATCCTATTATGATAAAGAAAAAAAATGCTCCAGAGCAAAACGCACGCTCATTGGCCGGATAGATCCGGAGAGCGGTGAGATCGTTCCGACCGACGGACGGAACAAAGGCTCAAAATCAAAATCCGTCACTCCATCACCTGACGCAGACAAGGACAAGCTTATACGAAGACTGAAGGATGAAAACCACCAGTTAAAACTACAGATAGTAGCTCTGAAAAAAGATATCAGAACTAAACCCTGATGCCGAAAGATAAGCTGCCCTTTCAGCAGAAAACAAAAAGCTCCGCAAACAGCTTGACAACCTTTTTCCGTCCAAAAAACAGGAATCTCTGGAGCGACACATACGCTATCTCACCCCTCTCATCCTCCGGCATCATCGTTCTGTCAAGAAGGGCATATGCTGTCCCACATCTGCCCAGGGAATCAAGCTGCATATAATTCTCGCCTTTTGTATCTGCCAATAAGTATATCTATCGCCAGAGCGATGACAACAGTAGCTATTATAGTCAGTGTTTTTCTTATTCTTGCCTTATTCAAATCACTCATCCGCATATAATCCCACGGTATCTTTCCCATTGGTTGATCCTGCAGTCTATTTCATTTGCTGTGTTCCGTAAACACTTCCCGGAAGATTACGTGTGATTATTATACTAACGATAATAACGCAGACGCATTCAATACTCTGTCTTTATCTCATCTATCCCATATGCATCCTTAAATGCTTTAAGGTCAGTATCATTGGCAATGAAAGTCACTTCCGTAAAGTGCCCATCCTCTTTATTCTTAAATCCGGCAACCCTTTCGCCATTGCATATAGAAGCCTTTATCACCGGATATTCTTTATCCGGATCGTATTGTACGGAAAAGCCCTTTTTCTTCTTCCCAAACATGATCACTTACCGCCTCCTTTTGCCGATCTTCTTATCTCTCTCCTCAAAATCCTTATCGATCCTTGCCTTCCATGATCCTCCGGCAAGAGAGGCATGCATCATCTTTGAACTGCAGCGTCTCACCTGGGAAACTGCTTCCTCAAGCACCTCATAATTAAGCGCCGTTCCGGCTTCATCACAGTGATAGTTCGCAGCTCTGTCGGCACTGATACCCATGTTTCCGGCCACTTCTATTGCATCTATATTCGCTCCGAGGAACAGGAATTCCCAGTTATATTTCTCCTTCTGGCGCTCTATCATCTTTTTTACTTCCTTGAAGCTGTATCTTTTACTTGCGTTTTCAAGTCCGTCTGTTGTGATCACGAACAGGGTTTTTGACGGTCTGTCCTCTTCGCGTGCATATTTCTGTACGTTACCGATATGATGTATAGCCTCGCCGACCGCATCAAGAAGTGCCGTGCATCCTCTTACGTAGTAATCATCCTCCGTCAGCCTCCCGACCTCGCCGATCGATGTCCTGTCATGGATGACCTCACTCACATCATCAAACAGCACTGTTGAGACCAGCGCCTCCCCATCTTCCTTCTGCTGCTTTTTAATCATGGAATTGAACCCTCCGATAGTATCAGATTCAAGACCGCTCATTGATCCGCTCCTGTCAAGGATAAATACAAGTTCAGTTAAATTCTCTCTCATAATGAATACCTCCTTCATATGACGGTTTGCCTGTTTCTGAAGTAAGTATAATTCTTTGAGAGAATGGATCGGTCACTTGCCAGGCGACATTGTGTGATCACATATCACGCACTGACACCGAGCGTCTGCTCCCCATGTTCAAACAGGGCTATATTGACCTCGTATATATCATACGCTTCATGTTCTATAAAATACCGGACGATGATATCCTGTTTACTGCAGGGCGAAAGTGCAAATCCTGCTCTGGACAGAAGATCCTTTGTATCATCAAGGCTAAGCTTAAGCGCTATGGCAAAAGCAAGAGCCGTAGCCTTACTTGGATTCTTCGTAGTCCCGCATTTAAGCTTAGAAAATGCCTTCCTGTCAAGATTGGCTCTCTTCTGCACTTCAACATCAGTCATACCCTTCTCATCGGCAAAGGAGAAGACCATCTCCATGAAGGTCTTATCAAGGTTCTTTACTACATCTTCAAGGCTCCTCTTCTCCATCGGAGCAGCGCATATGGAATCCTCACACACTGAGGCCTCATACATTGCTTCATCACTTGATATCTTAAGCCTTGATCCTGCCCTCTTTTTTACTCCCCGCTCAGAGACTGCCTTGGAGAGCTTCGTTCCGGAACCATGAAATGGACTTCCGGTCATGTTGGCGGACGAAGATACAAAAGTCCTGCCATTCCCTGACCCGAAATCCTCGGGATATTCTTCCTTCTTCTTCTCTTCTACGTAATTATCATTGATATAGGAATCGATATCCCCATACAGTTCAGAGGATAATGAGAATGATTTTTCATCAAAAACGACCAGGAACAGCTTAAGATCATGAACTGCCATGAAGGCTTCGATCTCCGATAATGCGATTCTTAAGGCTATACCCTTGGGAAAACCGTAACTGCCGGATGCTAGTAGCGGGATTGCCAGGCTCTCGACAGCATTTTCAACGGCAAGGTCAAACACACTTCGGTAGCATTTCCTTATGACAGCCTCTTCGCATTGTTCACCGCCCCGCCATCCTGTTCCTACCGTATGGATGATATATTTCGCCGGCAGATCATAGCCATCCGTAATGACAGAGCACCCCCTGTCGATCATTCCAATCTCCTTACGTCTGGCCAGCAGCTTATCCGCACCGGCCGCTTCATAGACAGCAGTATCAATACCCGGACCATACCCCGGCATCGGATTGGCCGTGTTCACTATGGCATCAACATGCATTTTTGTAATATCATTCCTGACTATCTGAAACGGCATATTTATGTACCCATCCTTTCTTAATACATCCTTCATCTCCAGTTCTGCATAATAAATCAGAACTCCTTACCATCTTCCCAAGATACTCGGGTGGCACAGAAATACCCTCAAAGCAGTGCGGTATCAATCGTACTGCCCGAGGGTGCATAAGTCACTTTATAAATCCTATATTGCGATCACTGTGTACCCATCTCTCTTCTTTTTCGATTCATAAAGTGCCTTATCCGCAATTTCGATAAGATTATTCACAAGCCCAGTCCCGAATGCCCCGCCAAAACTCATGGTTATTTGAACTTCCGGGTTATCCTCCAGAGTTATTTCTTTTGATATCGAATTCAAGTATGACAGTTTATTCTCAATATCCTCTTTTGTAATATCGAAGAATACCATCATAAACTCATCTCCGCCGTAGCGGATTACTACATCCTCTTTCCTGACAGACTGTTCCAGGATATTGGCAATTTTTTTGATCACTTCATCACCGGTCAGGTGTCCGGCTGAATCATTTATATCCTTAAACAGATCGATATCAGCCATAACCACTGCCTTGCAGGGTTCATAGACCAGTTTCTCATCCAGATACCTTCTGTTCCTGATCTTGGATAGAGAATCAATATAGATTTCCGTCTCGAATTCGGAGATCATTTTCTGCTGGGCGAGATTTTGCAGCTTCGCCTCCGTTGTATCCATACAGCCGTAAACGATATGCGCTATGCTTCCGTCTTCCTTCCTGTCGCCAACCATAAAGATTCCATTAAACCAACGATGAGCACTTTCACTGTAGAATTCCATACTTGTCGATCCATGTTCCTCAACAGCTGCAAGGATTTTATCCCTGTTAAGCCAGTCATATAAGCTTTTGCGGAAGCTCTCCGCAACCGACGCATCTACATTATTTCTGAGAAACTGAAGCGCATCAGTATCCTTGGGAACCATCTCCACATATTCATTTGTACTTATCATGCGGTAACTCATATCGTTTACATCGATAAAGATGCAGAAATTGAAGATCTTGCCAATAGCCTCTATGATCCTTAAATATTCTTCCAGCTCATGCTGCGCAGTGATATCACGATAGCAGCCCATATAGATCTCCAAAGATCCATCATCCGGACGTCTTATGAATCTTCCGGCTCCGGTAACCCAAATAATAGCACCGTCCTTCTTCTTCATGCGATAGGTGGCATGAGTAATATCCGGAAGTTCACGATGAACGCGAACCGAGTCCCAGAACAACTTAACGATCCCTTCCCTCTCTTCCGGGATAAGAGTCTTCACCCAACTGTCGAACTCATCAGGCAGATCTTCCAGCCCGTCATATCCAATCATCTGTCTTGTCTCATCATTGAACTCAAAACCTAGCAGGTTCTCATCACGATCAAAAGTACAGAAATACATACCCGCTTTAAACCCTTGGCAAACATATCCTCTCTGAATTTAGCAATACGGTATTTACTGTTTGCCTCATCGATCCTTCGATTACACTCAATCAAAAGTTCATGCTGTTCTTCCGGGTATTCGGATATATCAAATAAAGGTGACACATCATCTACTTCAATACTGGCTTCGGCAACAAATTGACCTACACTATTGTTAATGCTGTCCATTATTCCATTTTTATCCATTGGGACTCCTTTATGATCGTCATGGTTTTTCTTCCGTTTCAGAAGATCAACCATTAATTTTCTTAGTATATAATACCACAAATATCGGTAATTGAGTCATATCTGTTTCACTGTAAATAAGCTGCCAGATTTCTTCCGTACACTTCACATCCAAGGCAGTTCGGATGGAGAGTGTCAAGAAAATATTCGTTAAAATGAGGGACCAGCTTCATTCCGTCTATGACTCTCACATTTTTATACTGTCCGGCGATCTTTCCGACATTTTCACAGAAAGAAACCATTGTTTTAAGGTCATCACCGCAGTCCCCACGCCAGAGAGGAGTTATACAGATGATCGGGATTTCTTCTCCGTGAACCAGGGGACGGTTCTCCGGTTCCTTCTTAACTATAATACATCCGGCAGTACTCTTTTCTCAATGAATTCCACCCTGTCAAAAATGCGCGGCTTAAAAGACCCCGTAATACCGACCGATATATTCTTCTCTTTATTTACATAGATGATATTACCACAGTCACCGATCGCTGCATACACTTCTCTGTCATCATAGGGCTTGTACCACAGGTATCCGTAGCTCATATTTCCCATTCTTTCATCAAGCTTAAGATGCGGCGTCAGCATATCCTTCAGGTATTCTTCGGAGATTATCCTCTCACCTCCATATACGCCGTCAGCAAGCACGAGTGCTCCTGTCACCGCCATATCCCTTGCCGACATACACAGACCCCAGCCCGCGGTAACACTGCCCTTGGGATCTGAATACCACTCATATCTTCGCGGATTCTTATTCATGAAAAAATCAAACTGATCCTCTTTTGAGCTGTCTCCGTGAGGAATCCTTTCCGGAAGTTCCAGGGGCTTAAAAAGGTTCCTGTTGGCAAAATCTATGCATTTCTCTCCCGTGGCATTCTCTATTATCCCCGCAAGGATCTGTATCCCGAGTGTGGCATACTTAAACTCACCCGTTAATCCCTTACGTCCTCCAAGAAAGTCAAGTACCGCAAGAGTCCAGTCATCCGAAGTACACACTTTTGTCCACGGTTCGGACCTGTATTTATATGGGGCTGTCATTGTAAGAAGGTGTCTTACGGTCACCTCATAGATGGTCTTCTCACCGCGTTTAACCCTGTAGTCCGGGAAGAAATCCATGACTTTCTGATCCGGTCCCTTAATGAAGCCCTTATCCATCGCTATTCCCGCAAGCAGCGACATAACTCCCTTGGTCACGGAATTGACGTTCATCGCATCCTGCGTCTTAAAGCCGTGCCAGCAGTCATCATATACCGTTTCTCCGTCCTTGATCGCATAGATCTGACAGATGTTGCTCACGTTTCCATTGCTTTGCATTATCAGATCATGCAGCTTGTCTTTACACATAAAAAGCCTCCTCTTAAACGTTTATCACAATAAGATCCGGACGTCCTAAGAAGAGGCTAACTCTATTTAAAATTGTTTTCAAGAAAAACCTTAAATCAGACAGTTATAAGCTGGCTAATATATATGCCAAAAGGGCATCATCATAAATGATGGCTTCAGAAAATCACGATGATCCAATCCGGCATACACAAACAGACCTTTCGATCCTTTAAACAAAAGTTTGCATTTACCAAATCTGATCATCTGTTTCTTTCTGCATATCTTTCCTTTTAGCGTAAGTAAGCCGTATTATCTGCCCATCCTCTTTGCAAATTTTGCCAGTTCCTCCGGAATATGAATAGTCTGAGGGCATACCTTCTCACAAGAGTGACAATTTATACAGCACTCCGGCTGCTTGTCTGCATCTACTGAAGCTAAAGCCATCGGAGCAATAAATGCACCGGGACCGTCTGCAACCGATTCATTATAGAGCTTTAACATAAATGGAATATCTATTTTCTTAGGGCATTTTGAAACACAGTAATGGCATCCGGTACAAGGTACTGCAGTCTTCTTAATCATCTCGTCTGCAATTCCAAGAATCAACTCCATCTCTTCCGCCGAAAGTGGTTTGCTTTCCTCATAGGTTTTGATATTATCCTTAAGCTGCTGCATATTAGACATTCCGGATAAGGTCATGGTTACTGAAGGAATGCTCTGCAGAAATCTAAATG
This sequence comes from Lachnospiraceae bacterium, assembly GCA_024691125.1. Classification (GTDB taxonomy): domain Bacteria; phylum Bacillota; class Clostridia; order Lachnospirales; family Lachnospiraceae; genus UBA2868. The sequence goes on from JAILNV010000136.1 coordinate 6,625, forward strand.
CCCAGGCTGGAACCTCCTCATCAGGTCTTAATGCTTTAAGTTTTGCCGTAGCATCCTCTGAAAGTGTGGCAAGCTGTCCACCTCGCACAGGCTCCATTACCCAAATTGGGATGTTCCATTTTTCAAGAAGCTCTACCTTACCCTTAGCATCCTGGAACTGATAATCATAATAGTTAAGCTCTATCTGTGCAAATTCCATATCCTTTCCATAAGCTTCAAGAAAACGTGTGATACATTCGATGTCACCATGAGCAGAAAAACCAAGATGTTTAATTCTACCGGTTTTCTTCTGTTCCATGAGGTAATCGTAGATTCCAAACTTTGGATCCAGGTATGCGTCAATGTTCATCTCACATACATTATGAAAAAGATAAAAATCAAAATATTCCACCTGACATTTCTTAAGCTGTTCCTCGAAAATCTCCTTTACCCTTGGCATGTTGACAAGATCATAGCCCGGAAATTTTGACGCAAGATAAAAGCTGCCTCTATCATAGTTCTTAAGAAGTTCGCCGACTACAAGCTCTGACTGTCCATCATGATAGCCATATGCTGTGTCATAATAATTGATACCTGCCTCCATACCGTAAGCAATCATCTCTTTAGCTGTCTTAACATCAATCTCGCTATCGTTTCCGTTTAATACCGGAAGTCTCATATTTCCCATGCCAAGTGCTGAAAGTTTTATTCCGTTAAAGTCATTATAAATCATCGTTTGCTTCTCCTTTTTCTTTACCCAATAATTATACTCCGACTGATCTTTCAAGTAGGAAAGATTTTTTCAATGCATTCAGATACGGATAAACCGTTTCTCTTTTGTTTTACATATATCCCGGATCCTTCGGACTCTTAACGCGAGGTAGTCAGACACCTGACTTCACATTCCGGCATACTCTCCCAAAATACCGTTTCTGCAGGAGCAGATCCCGACATACCAGATTCCGGTCTGTCCACGACGGCTGACAGTTTCAAATGTGAAATCCCTGCTCGCTCCATCAGTCTTAACATACCCCTTAACAGTCTGGATACCTCCCCCGTTTTCAGGGGATACGGGTTCCATACGGAAATCGAAATCGTGATCAAGCGAATAGAATTCATAGGTGATCTCTACATCCATAGCCCCCTTTGAATCGGTAACAGAGCTGTCTGACCTTTTATAAATAAGCTTTCCCGACTCATCGTACCCTGTTATGACATGGCCGGTTTCATCGGGCTTCTCTTTAATGCCTTCAATATCCAGATATTCAATAGTATCAGGACTTCCGTCTTCATAAGTTATATTTACACGCACCGTTGCCTTAACTCCTTCCGTTTCGTCAGAGTTATCCTTTGACGTATCGGAAGTATCTTCTTTTGCCGGTTCCGACACAACAGCCTTCGACGCATCGGAAGAATCAGCCTTCTCCATTTCCGAAGCAACATCCTTCGACGTATCGGAAGTGTCTTCCTTAATCGCTCCCGAAGGATCATCATTCGATGTTTCCGGGGTGATCACCACGGGTTGTGAATCAAACGATATCACATTCTGTTCCGGAGCCGGCTCCCGTTTATTTTGGGAGCAGCCCGAAAGAACAACAGCCGCCGAAATGATTACAGTCATAAATACTTTCTTTTTCATTCTTTTCAATCCACCTTTGTATTAAATATTTCCTCCGCACAGACCCATTTATGCGGAAAGATTATAAATTACCGCCTTTATCTTTCTTTTTTTTCTTTGTTTTTTTAACAGGCTTTGTATTCCGCTCTTCATTCTCAAGCGGAAACATCGCGTAATTCTCTCTCTTTGCGCGTCGTCCCATAAACAGCATGTAGAAGGTCGGAAGCAGGAACAGTATCAGCATTGTCGAAGCCATCAGTCCACCTATGATTATAAGACCCATTCCGTCCATGATACTCGCACCCGAATCAGTACTGAGAACAAGTGGTACCATAGACAGGACAGTTGTCAGTGTAGTCATCAGGATGGGGTGCAGTCTTATCTCACCCGATCTTGCAAGAGCCTCCTCTATACGGTTGCTCTTTTTGAACTCATTCGTCGTATCTACGAACAGAATACCGTCATTAACCACTATTCCGACAAGCATAAGCACTCCCAGCAGCGCATTAGCCGTAAGGGAAGAACTGGTAACAAACAGAAGACCTATCGATCCTATAAGACTGAAGGGTATGCTCATCATAACCATCAGTGAGAATCTCGGAGATTCGAACTGCATAGCCATTACCAGAAAGACAAGGAATACAGCCGAAGCTATAGACAGTGCAAGTCTTTTGAATTCTTCCTGCAGCAACTGATCTCCTATGCTGACACCTACTCCTACATTTCCTCCCCTGTCGAGCTTCTCTATAATGGCGTCGGCTTCATCCTTCACGCGGAATTTATCCTCCTCCGAAGATGTCAGGGTTATATCAAGAGAATAGTTTCCTCCAAGCTTGCGTATCTCATCCTGTGCTTCCTCATATTTAAGCTCCGCAATCTCGCCAAGCGTGACTACCCTGTTATCACTCCCTGTAAGTTTAAGATTCATAAGCTTCTGCAAATCATCATAGCGTCCCTTGGGATACTCTATACGTACATTGTACTCATTTCCCTTTGCTTTTATCTTAAGCGCCTGTATCCCGCCGTTTATATTCGAGATCATTGAAGCAGCGTTCTTCGGTATAGCCCGGCATCCATTGCTTTCTTAGGATCTATATCTATCTTTGCTTCCGGAGCGCCTTCGGAAAGCTGGGATTTAACATCATATACTCCGTCTATTTTGGCAAGCTCTGACATAGCTTCATATACCCGCTTCTTAAGCTCTCCGTAGTCATCGCCGGTCAGAGTTATGGTCGTACCGTTGCCGGCTCCGGTACTGCCTCCGTACCCTGCCGTGATCGACATATCCATACCCGACTCTTTCGCCCACAGTCTGTTATACTCATCAACCTTTTCATTTGTTGTTTTGCCCGATGCCTTATCTATTTCAGCAGTAATGGTGGCAACGTTGTCTCTGACGCTGTAGTAAACTTCTTTGATATCAGGATCTGCCAGTAATGCCTCTTCATATTTCACCGCGTTCTTATCCGTAATATCCTGTGTTGTACCCGCCCGGCTCCTTGCTTCAACGCTGAACTCCCCTCTGTCCACATCTTCGTCAAGCTCTCTGTTAAGGCTGAGACCCATAAGTACGGAAGCAGCAACCAGACCGATAACAAGAAGGACCACAATAACTCTTCGAGGTATGATCGCACGTACCGCCTTCGCATAACGTTTGGAAACAGTCTCCATTATTCTTACCGCCGGCGCGTTCTTCTTCTCTGTCGGCTTGAAAAACGTAAAGAAAAGAGGAATAAAAGTCAGTGAAACTATCAGCGATGTGAGCATGGCAAATATGATCGTGATACAGAGTCCCTGAAATAACTGACCCATCATACCTTCGACCACTGCAATGGGAGCATAAACCACAACAGTCGTAATGGTCGAAGCTACTATCGAGGCAGTCACCTCCCCGGTCCCTCTAATAGCCGACTCTCTGAAATCCAGTCCCTTTTCCTGCGACCTGAAGCAGCTCTCCAATACCACTATGGAGCTGTCAACCATCATACCTATTGCAATAACAAGGCCTCCGAGAGTCATAATATCAAGCTGAAGCTTTGCAAATGACATAAGTATAAGTGTAGCCAGCAGTGAAATAGGCATTGAACTTCCGACGATAAGGCTTGCTTTAATGTCTCCGAAGAAAAGAAACAGAGTAAGCATGGACAACAATATACCTATAAGGAGTGTCATGCCGACATCCTTTAAGGATGCAATTATCTCATCAGCATAATTTGAGGTTACCACCAGCCTGATATCACTGTTTTCGGCCTCCAGCCTCTTAATCTCATCAAGCACCTGTCTGCTGGCTGTAACCGTACTTTCGCCCTGCTTTTTACTGACAATTATCTGAACCTCTTCAGTTCCGTTGTAACGGCTTATACTGTCCGATCTCATGATCTCATAAGAAACATCGGCAATGTCTCTCAACGTGATCACAGCACCTGACGCAGTTTTTATCGGTATGAACTCCAGCTCTCCTATTGAATCGACAGTTGACGTAACAGACAGTCTTACGTCCATGCTGCCCTGTCTGATCTTATCGGCCGGAATATTGTAATCTGATGCAGACAGCGCCTGCTGTACTGTATCCAGCGTAACGGAATACTGTTCCACCAGTCCCTCATCAAGAAGTATCCTTATATATTCCGACTCACCGCCCAGCACCTGCGCTTCCGCAATAGATGTCTGTTTCTCCAGCCTTGGCTTAACTGTATTGTTAACATAGTTAAGAACATCCTCATCCTTAGCCGCATCTGCCTGTATCCTCAATACTGTGGCATCTGTGCTCTTGTATTTTATTACCTTCGGACGTTCGCAACCTTCCGGAAGAGACAGTTCATCCATATCAGCCTTGCACTCATTCAGGACATAATCCATGTCAGTGCCGTACTGAAATGTAAATATAACAAAGCATCTTCCTTCACTTGAGGTAGTCTGAACATTGGACATACCCTGCAGCTTCATACCATATTCTTCGATCGGCTTCGCAAGCAGCTTATCCACGGTTTCGGGATCAGCTCCCCTGTATTCAACGTTTACCGCAAGCATGGGCATTTCAACCTCCGCCTCAAGCTCCAGCTCAAAGGTAAGTATTGAAGAAACGCCGAAAACAACAAGAGCCAGAAGTGCCAGAAGCGTAGATACAGGTCTTTTCAGCGAAACTCTGGTTAAAAATTCCATTTATTCCGCCCCCTTATCTGAAGTCTTAACCTCTGCCAGATATTCTGATTTGATATATGCCTCAGAACCGTTATAAAGGATCCGTGTCCACCCATTATCGGAGCCGAGGGCCGTAAACTCATCGCCCTCCTTAGCCTTTCCGAGCTTATTACCGTTATCATCCTTATTCGGAGCCGAACGGACAAATACTACCGTTGTTGCTCTCACTATGCTCTCACCGTCTCTGTCAGCATCACCGGAGGCATCATTGGACGTCGTATCTTCAGGAGCAGATACATCCTTGTTTTCTACATTAACATCTATGCTGACACTGTTGTCAGTTCCTTCCGCCTGTTTTTCGTCTTCTCCGGGAGCATCATTGATCACAACCGTATTCTCCACAGAGTTCTCCTTTATCTTAACCCGTCCTCCATGAGGATGACCAGCTTGTTATTACCCTGTCTCCTTCATTAATACCATCCGAGACGACTATTCTGTCCGCATCGAACATACCGGTTGTAACATTTTTCTTAACAGCAACGCCATTCTCGGCCACATATACATATGCCTGTCCGTTGGAACGGTAGATTGCATCGTTCGGAAGAATAAATCCCGAGTCATCCCTATAGCTGTCAAGTGTCACGGTCACACGTGTTCCGCTGAGAATTCCCGAATTCCCCGGAAACCCTGCTTTTATCTTAAACATTCCCGTTTTTTCATCCGGTGCTTCATTTATTTCAATAATGCTTCCCCTTATCCTTTCGTCATCCTTTTCAATCATTACCTCCTGGCCGTCAGCAAGGTTTCTGAGTACCTTCTCTGTTACGGTAAATTCCACTGTCATCGTGTCGGTATTTTCAATCTGCAGAGCCACCGTACCTGTATTCACGTTATCATATTCTCTTATGTCGACTTTGCTGATGTATCCGGATATCGGAGATGTAACAGTATACTGCTCAAGCTTCTGCCTGGCAGACTCCACTGCAAGAGCCTGCGAGTTTATTTCAATATTCTTTATTTTCTTTGAATCATTCAGAACCGCTCCGTTTTCCATCATTATGTTTTCGGCATCCTGTCTGTACGTAACAAGCCCGTCATACAGGGCTTTATTTGCTTCCTCGGCCGTTTTCCGTGCTCCGGTAACCTTATCCTCCTGACCCTCTCTTGCAGATTTACCGGACTCATACTTATCATAAGCTGAATCTCTCGCGCTCATGAGTCCCTGTACTCCTGCTACGGATATCGAGGCCGGATCAAGCTTGTCATACTCTCCACCGTTACATCTTTCATAAATCGACCGTGCCTGAGCCACATGCTCCCATGTCGGGCCGCTCGCAGCAGGTGTCATTGCAGCAGCTGCCGCAAGTGACACGTTAAAGAATGCGGGCTCAGCTCTCTGAAGCATTTCATATTCATCCAGCAGTCCTTTCGCTTTATCATATCTGCGTGCGGCTTTACTGAAATCATCATAGGCTCCGCTTTCCTTTTCCTGTGCTTCATACAGATACTGCCTCTCTCTGTCATAGTTCTCATTAGCCTTATTCAGGCTGTAGCTCCTATCATAAATCTTGCTGCCATCATTTTCAAGAGCCTGTCTTTCCTTCTGTTCGGTCAGTCCCTGATCGCTTCCAAGCTCTTTATTCACCTGAGCCTGCTTAAGATTAAGGCTGTTCTGGGCAGACTTAAGATCCAGCTGCGCCGATTTATGTCCCTTACAGGTCCCAAATCACCGGGACCGTCTGCAACCGATTTAAATCATCGATTGTTTCTTCTTGTTCCTTTACCCAAAAATTATACACCGACTAATCTTTCAAGTAGGAAAAATTTTTTTCAATGCATTCAGATACGAATAAACAGTTTCTCTTTTGTTTTCATGCCGATGTCATCACATCTGAACATCAAGCCCTGCTTTATGTGACTGTGAATGCTGAAGAGACCTTGGTATCTTGTACAGATTTCCATTCTTCTTTAACCTGGTTCCGGTCTGGTGTACATATAACAATCCAGGCATCCCGTGCTTGCCCCGGTACATCCATGCCACAGATTCCGGTTGGTCGAAATAGGAGCACGCGGGTCAGACAAATTATAACATTTGTTATGTGTTATATCCAGTATTACCAAGTCATTCACGCATTTTCGTTTGTTCTTATGTGTTTATCCGTTTCTGCTTTTTCTACCCGTTCTTTTAAATTATCAATCCAGAAAAGAATATGAACCGACATAAGCATGGTCACTACATCGGATACGAATAAAAACACAATCTAAAAAGATATCAAAAAAAGACACCTACAGACGTAAGTGCCTTTTAACAACATGATCGATATCTTATTTCAAAAGATCTTCATTCATAAGGAATTGTGCAATCCGTATATAATTGTGCTTTGTGATATTCCGATATTCATTCTTATCATCATCAAGTATTATGTATTCCTCCACCATCAAGCCTGCAGCAAAACCATGTGTGAATACATTCCGTTCTGTTTACACAACGTATCATGATCCCCTCTTTCTGTGATCTCGTCTTCCGATACAACAAATATCCGGTCGGCATCCTTTATTGTCTTAAGCCTGTGTGCTATGACAAGAAGGGTTTTGTCTTTGCACAGCTCCGATATCGCCTCCTGGATAGCTCTTTCATTATCCGCATCCACACTCGCGGTAGCTTCATCAAGTATTACTATGGACGAATCCTTAAGGATGCATCTTGCGATGGATATCCTCTGCTTCTCACCGCCCGACAGAGAGGCTCCGCCCTCTCCTATCACGGTATCGAAACCCTCAGGCAGCTGCATTATGAAGTCATAACATCTTGCCTTTTTCGTTGCTTCTTCTACCTCTTCCCTTGCTGCATCGGGACGGCCGATGGCGATGTTGTTATACACTGTATCCTGGAAGAGATAGACCCTCTGAAAGACCATACTGATATGGTCCATCAGGCTTCCCAGTGATACATTCCTTATATCTTCACCTTCAACAAGTATCCTTCCGCTCTTTACATCCCAGAACCTTGCAAGGAGCGATGCTATGGTTGACTTTCCGCCTCCGGAAGGACCGACAAGGGCTGCCATCTCACCTCGTTTCACTTCAAACGAAACATTCTTAAGCACATCTTTATCTGTATATGCAAAGCTTACATTATCGTAGACGATCTCGGCAGCATCGGGACCGGTGGAAGCTGTATCCGCAAACGTATTCCTTCCTTCGTCCTTTAATTCTTCCGCAGCGAATACTTCCTCTATCCTGTCAAGGCAGGCATTCGTCACGGTAAGCCTTGCCATCTGGCCGTAATAATTCCTGATGGATACAAACATATCAAAAAGGAAGAGAGCCATACCGACCATATATATATCCGATATCCTGCCGGTATTGAACAGATAAGCACACAGTGCAAGTACAAGTGCCGTACCTGCGCCGAAAGTAAGATAAAGTGCCCTGGTCCAGGGTCCGTATGCAACTTCGAAATCTATGCTCTTCTTACAGCTTAATTCAAATTCATCCGTCAGCCTTTTTGATCTATTTCCCAGCATGTTGTATGACTTGATGATCCCGATCCCTTCCGCAAAATCAAGCACTTCTTCGGTCAGCGACTCACCTGCTTCCTGTTTTATCACCGAATGATCTGTTGAAACCTTAAGCATGAGATTTCCGACAATGACAAATGCGGCAACTATCAGTAATGATAACAGTCCAAGCCTTATATCCATCACAAACATCATCACAGTCATGATCCCCTGGGATATAATGAAAGTCACAAGCTCCGACAGTACCCCCATACAGTTTTCTTCGATAAACACCATATCTGTTGCAAGAACGGAGCTTATCTTGCCCATGTTTCCCTCGGTGAAGTATCCCATGGGAAGCTTTCTTAAATGATCACCAAGTCTTAATCGCATATCCGCAAACACCATATAGCCTGCTGCCGATTGGAGCACATTGGATAAATGTTCAAACACTGCCTGAAGGATAACGCTTGCCAATACAGCCGCTCCAAGGAATACACATTTTGTTTTATCCATCTGCCCCTGCATAAATAAGCTTATACAGAAGAAGCACAGCATGAGCGGTGCCTTCATCATAAGGTCCTTCAGAAACGCCGTTATGTATGAGGCTCTTATCCTTCCCTTATACTTCCCCGTATTATTCATAAGTCTGTGCATTATCTTTAACATTATCTTATTCCCTCACTTTCCAGGTGCTGGCCGATACCGATGCATCCCAAAGTTTCTTATACTCGGGACAGGTCTTCATAAGTCCGTCGTGATTGTCAGCGGCTATACATTGTCCTTCCTTCATTACGCAGATCTTATCGGCATTCTTAATGGTTGAGAGCCTGTGTGCGATCACAAGCACGGTCTTATCTTTTACTATCTCATTCAGGGCCGCGTTCATCTTCTCTTCATTCTCGGGATCCATAAATGCCGTTGCTTCATCAAGCACGATTATGGGTGCATTCTTAAGTATTGCCCTTGCAAGCGATATCCGTTGGCGTTCTCCCCCGGACAACTGCTTGCCTCCGTCAGCCGCCTGTGTCTTGATACCGTCGGGAAGCCTTTCAAGGAATTCATTGCACTGAGCCCTTTCGGCCGCAGTAAGTACTTCCTCTTTTGTCGCAGCCGGTTTGCCGATAAGGATGTTTTCATACAGGCTTGTATTAAAGAGAAACTGTTCCTGGGAAACAAATGCCACCTGATCGTTAAGAGCCTTAAGCGACATATCGGTTATATCCTGCCCGCCGATCGTTATGTTTCCCGAATCAATGTCGTAATAGTGTACAAGAAGTTTGGCCAACGTTGATTTTCCGCTTCCCGATTCACCTACGAGTGCAGTTGTCGTTCCCTGTTTAAGAGAAAGGCTTACTCCGTGAAGTACCTCAGTATCTTCATATCCGAAGTGAACATTCTTAAATTCAACATCATGGTCAGCTCCCTTAAACGGGGACGTTCCTTCCTTAAGAGGCGGATGATCCATCATCTTTTCAAGCTCTGCGATCTTATAATCCAGCTGCGGGAATTTACCTGCGAAATTGAGTGCCTTTAACAGACGGCCCGACCGCGAACGACATGCAAAATACAAGCACCATCTTATCAAGTGAGATGGTACCGCCAAGCACCATCATCGATCCAAACGGCAGCATCAGCAATACAAGACAGGGAAGCACGCTCGAATATATCGCCATCCAGGGCCAGCAGACCTTATACTAGTCAAGGGTAAAGTCACGATAACTCCTTACAACATCGCCGAAACGCTTGTAAGAATCCCCGTCCTTATTGAAGACTTTAACCACTTCCATGCCGTTAACGTACTCTATGATCGTGTTGTTCATGTTTGCGGCAGATTCATAATAGGCGTTCATCTTTTCAAATCCGGATTTCATCATCATACCCATTGCAATCATTCCCACTACAAGGGGAACAAGCGATAAAAGTCCCAATCTCCAGTCGAATACAAACATGAGCACGATGATGATCACAGGGATCGCGATATTGGCTATTCCTTCGGGAATGGCATGAGCCAGCAGGAGTTCGTCCTGTTCGATGTCATCCGTAAACACCTTCTTGATACTGCCCGTACCCAGTTCACTTATATACCCGCGGGGCTGCTTTTCAAGCTTCCTCTGAAGGGAGATC
>JAILNV010000177.1 GCA_024691125.1 Lachnospiraceae bacterium
AAGCTACACGACAGACAGTGACGGAAGGATCTATGTAGGCGACCTGCCGTGGGATGATTACTACTTCATCGAGACAGAGGCACCGGAAGGATATGATATCAACCGTGATACGAACGGAGATCCTATAGTATACACCTTCACGATCGATGAGCAGAGTGCGGGAACGGTAACTGTTAACTTAGGCGAGATAAGCGATCCTAAGAAGGAGAGCGGAGTAGCCGGAGTAAGGGCACCCGTGGCAGAGAAGGTATCTGGAGTGTTGGGAGTAAGGAGCGCACCGAAGAAGGGAGTGCTCGGAACGAGAGTAGGCCCGGCAACGGGAGACGCAAGTGCGATAGCACTGTGGCTCGGACTGCTGTTAGCATGTATCGGAACCATAGTATGGCTTATAGCAGGTAAGAGGAATAGGAAGAAATCCTGACGGATTTCCTTGATGTCTCAAAGCCGACGGGCTCCCCCGACATAAAGTCGGGGGCAGTAATAGGAAGAAATCCTGACGGATTTCAATAAAAGAAAAAAGATATTAGAGAGGACCGGCAGTTAATCTGCCGGTCTTTTATTTCTTTACGAATGGCATGCGTTGTGTTATAATCTAGTCTAGTGCATACTGCACACAGTTTAATTGCACAAGTATTCGGAACAGGGCTGAAATACTACTTGTTTTTTGATGCTTCTGGGTGGTTACAGATTGTAAAAGTACTCAGAACAGGTAAGGTCATAAGGAATCCACCGCGTTGCGGTACCCCTTATGACAAATCCTCAAAATACTACGTATTTTTCGCTGTATTGGATTCATCCAATACAAATATTTATAAAACAAGCCTCTTACGTGCAAGCACGACGATTCTTGTTTTAAATATATGTGCTGTTCTGAATAGTTACAAATCATATAATGGAGGGCTGAACAAAATGAGTAACACTTCTCAAGCGGGCACAAGGATCAATTCACTGCTCGATGAAAACAGTTTTGTTGAGATCGGCGCAATGGTCACAGCCAGGGCAACCGATTTCAATGAGGAACCGAAAGCGGCTCCTGCAGACGGCGTTGTTACGGGATACGGTCTGATAGACGGCAGTCTGGTGTATGTATACAGCCAGGATGCTTCCGTAATGGGCGGCTCCGTTGGCGAAATGCATGCAAAGAAAATAATCAATCTGTACAGACTTGCAATGAAGACCGGTGCACCTGTAATAGGACTGATCGATTCTACCGGACTTCGTCTTATGGAAGCTACAGATGCACTTGCTGCATTCGGAGCTATTTACAGAACACAGGCAAAGGCATCGGGAATGATACCGCAGATCACTGCAGTATTCGGTAATTGCGGAGGCGGCCTTGCGCTGTTCCCTTCGATGACTGATTTTACATTTATGGAAGCAAAGAAGGGTAAGCTCTTTGTTAATTCACCTAATGCGATAGAGGGTAATTACGAAGAGAAGCTTGATACTTCGGCATGCGAATTCAGGAGCAGCGAGTGCGGTGATGTGGATGTGGCTGCTTCGGAAGAAGAGATTTATCAGAGCATAAGGACTCTTGTTTCGCTTCTTCCCGAGAATTATGAAGAGGGTGGCGCATATGATGACTGCACGGACGACCTTAACAGACTCTGTGATGATCTGTCAGCATGCATCAAGGATCCTGCAGTTGCGCTTTCAAGAGTAGCTGATGACCAGCTGTTCTTCGAGGTTAAGGGTGCATATGCAGAATCAATGGTTACCGGATTCATGAGGATAAACGGAATGACTGTCGGCGCAGTTGCAAACCGCAGTGAGAAGTACGATGAGGACGGCAAGGTGGCTAAGAAGTTTAATTCCGTGCTGACCCCTCAGGGTTGCGGCAAGGCTGCTGATTTTGTTAAGTTCTGCGATGCTTTCGGAATACCGGTAGTAACATTTACATCTGTGACAGGATTTGAATCAACCATGTGTTCGGAGAAGAAGATAGGTGATGCTGCCGCAAAGATGGCATATGCTTTCGCATCGGCAACCGTTCCGAAGATCAACGTAATAACCGGAAATGCATACGGCAGCGCATATGTGATCATGAATTCCAAGTCACTTGGCGCAGACATGACCTTCGCATGGGACAGCTCAAGGATCGGAATGATGGATGCCGATCTCGCAGCCAAGCTTCTTTTTGAGAATGAAGAGAATAAGGATGAGCTTACTGCATCTTATAAGGAAATGCAGACAAGTGTTGAATCGGCAGCCCGCAGAGGTTATGTTGATACGATCATTAAGCCTGAGGATACACGTAAGTATATAATCGGTGCGATGGAAATGTTGTTTACAAAGAGAGAGGAGCGTCCCGAAAAGAAGCATGGCGCAGTCTAGGAAAGGTATGGTGAAACGTAATATGAAAAAGCTTTTATCAGTATTATGTATATGTATCTGCCTTCTTGGTCTGGCGGGGTGTCAGGCGGTTAAGCCCGTTGATTCTGAAGATGCCGGGATGGTTACCGAGTACTCTCAGTTCCTTACACAATACCTGCTTGCGGAAGATGCCGATATGTATGCATATTTCTTCCAGGGCCAGCTGACCGGCCTTGATGATTTCACCAAGGGCGGAGCCGAGTTTACCGAATCGGTGCTCGGACAGATAGGACTCAAGGTGGAAGGCAATGGCTTCATTTCAGGAATAGATTCATGGAAGAAGGCAACGGAAGAAATAGGCAGTTTTGAAAGCATTGAAGGAACGAATGTCCAGTACAGCACCAAGGGTGATACACTGATAGTGGATGTGGACGCTAAGTTCGCGAAGAGAGATGCGGTAATCGAGTTTATCTATAAGGATGATCTTAACAAGACTCTGACATCATATGCCGTTAATGTGAATTATACATTTGCAGAGAAGATGCAGAAAGCCGGTTTGAATACTTTGCTTGGTATGGGAACCGTGTTTATCGTATTGATACTCCTGTCCTTCGTTATCAGCTGCTTCGGTCTTATAAACAAGGCACAGGCAGCAGCTGAGAATAAGAAGAGAGCAGAGCTCGAGGCACAGGAAGCAAAGCTTGATAAGGCAGCAGCTCCGGAAGAGCCTTCACAGAATGAGATTACTGTTGATGAGAATGATGATGAGATCATTGCGGTCATATCGGCAGCAATAGCAGCTTATGAGGCAGAGAACGGTGGAGCCGTTACTCCGGAACAGTCAGGAGGATACTACGTAAGGAGTATCAGACGCAGAAGTTCAAATAAATGGAAATAAATCTAGGAAAGGTATTCATATTAGGAGGAAATCAAAATGAAGAATTATACTATTACAGTTAACGGAAATGTATATGATGTTACCGTAGAAGAAGGCGCAGCCGGAGCAGCTCCCGTTGCAGCAGCACCCAAGGCAGCACCTGCAGCAGCACCCAAGGCAGCACCCGCAGCAGCGCCCAAGGCAGCTGCAGGAGCAGGCTCCGTAAAGGTAGAGGCCGGTGCCGCAGGAAAGATATTTAAGATCGAGGCAAGTGTAGGACAGGCAGTTAAGAAGGGTGATACGGTTATTATCCTTGAAGCCATGAAGATGGAGATCCCCGTTGTTTCACCGGCTGACGGTACAGTTGCAAGTATTGATGTAAGCGTTGGCGATTCGGTAGAGGCAGGCGCATGCCTTGCAACACTTAACTAATGGTTACTGTTTGAAAATCAAGTCATGGGAATACTGCATCACAGATGCAGATCCATATGGCAATTAATGGAGGTTAAAAATGTCATATATAGTAGAGACAATGCAGAACCTCATTCACCAGACGGCGTTCTTCAATCTTACATTCGGTAATTTCATTATGATAGCCGTTGCGTGTGTGTTTCTGTATCTGGCCATAGCAAAAGAATTTGAGCCGTTGCTTCTCTGCCCGATCGCTTTCGGTATGCTTCTTGTTAATATCTATCCGGATATTATGATGAGCATTGAGGAGTCTACTAACGGCGTTGGAGGTCTTCTTCATTACTTCTATCTGATGGATGAGTGGGCTATCCTTCCTTCACTGATCTTCATGGGCGTTGGCGCGATGACTGACTTCGGTCCTCTTATCGCAAATCCAAAGAGCTTCCTTCTCGGAGCAGCAGCTCAGTTCGGTATCTTTGCTGCATACTTCGGAGCAATAGGCCTTGGCTTCAACGATAAGGCAGCGGCTGCCGTATCGATCATCGGAGGAGCCGACGGTCCTACATCTATTTTCCTTGCAGGCAAGCTTGGACAGACAGCCCTGTTAGGACCTATTGCGGTTGCGGCATATTCATATATGTCCCTGGTACCGATCATCCAGCCGCCTATTATGAAGCTTCTTACAACAGAGAAGGAGAGAGCTATCAAGATGGAACAGTTAAGGCCTGTATCCAAGCTTGAGAGAATCCTGTTCCCCATTGTTGTTACCATCGTTGTATGTCTTATACTTCCCACGACGGCACCCCTTGTAGGTATGCTTATGCTGGGTAACCTGTTCAGAGAGTCGGGAGTGGTACGTCAGCTTACCGAGACTGCAAGTAATGCACTTATGTATATTGTAGTTATTATCCTGGGTACATCGGTAGGTGCAACCACAAGTGCTGCAGCATTCCTTAACTGGGATACCATCAAGATCGTTATCCTTGGTCTTGTTGCTTTTGCGTTCGGTACAGCTGCAGGCGTTCTGTTTGGAAAGCTTATGTGTGCGCTTACACATGGAAAGGTTAATCCTCTTATTGGATCGGCAGGTGTATCGGCCGTTCCGATGGCAGCCAGAGTATCACAGAAGGTAGGTGCGGAGGCTGATCCCACTAACTTCCTTCTGATGCATGCGATGGGTCCGAATGTTGCCGGAGTTATCGGTACTGCAGTAGCAGCAGGTACTTTCATGGCTGTGTTCGGAGTATTTTAAGCTTTGAGACATTAAAGAGATCCGGAAGGATCTCTACCAAATAAAGGAATTATATATGGAGGAAAATATAATGGCAGAAGTTGAAAAGAAACCAATCAAGATTACCGAGACCATCCTTCGTGATGCTCATCAGTCCTTGATAGCTACAAGAATGCCTACCGAGCTTATGCTTCCGATCCTTGATAAGCTTGATAAGGTTGGATATCATTCACTTGAGTGCTGGGGAGGAGCAACCTTCGATGCATCGTTGCGTTTCCTTAAGGAAGATCCATGGGACAGGCTGAGGAAGATTAGGGATGGCGCAAAGAATACAAAGCTTCAGATGCTCTTCAGAGGTCAGAACATTCTTGGATATCGTCCTTATGCTGATGACGTTGTAGAGTACTTTGTGCAGAAGTCAATAGCAAACGGAATCGATATTATCCGTATTTTTGACTGTCTTAACGATCTGCGTAACCTTCAGGCAGCTGTTGATGCTACCAATAAGGAAAAGGCACAGTCAGGAAAGGGTCATGCACAGATAGCTCTGTCATATACACTCGGTGATGCATATACAATGGAATACTGGACAGAGATGGCCAAGAAGATAGAGGATATGGGTGCTGATTCCATCTGTATCAAGGATATGGCAGGCCTTCTTCTTCCTTACAAGGCAGCTGAGCTTATTACAGAAATGAAGAAGAATACCAAGCTTCCCATCCAGCTTCATACGCACTATACGTCAGGTGTTGCATCAATGACATATCTTAAGGCTGTTGAGGCAGGAGTAGACGTTATCGATACGGCAATGTCACCGTTTGCACTCGGTACATCACAGCCGGCTACAGAAGTTATGGTTGAGGCTTTCAAGGGTACACCTTATGATACCGGCTTTGATCAGAAGCTTCTTGCAGAGATAGCTGATTACTTCAGACCTTACAGAGAAGAATGCTTAAATAACGGTCTGTTGAGTCCCAAGGTTCTTGGCGTTAATATCAAGACTCTTCTTTATCAGGTTCCCGGAGGTATGCTTTCCAACATGGTTAGCCAGCTCAAGGAGCAGAACGCCGAAGACAGGTATGAGGAAGTGCTTCAGGAGATCCCGAGAGTTCGTAAGGATCTTGGCGAGCCGCCTCTTGTTACGCCTTCATCACAGATCGTCGGAACACAGGCTGTATTCAATGTCCTTATGGGTGAGCGTTATAAGATGGCTACCAAGGAGACAAAGGCAGTACTTCGCGGTGAGTACGGTCAGACAGTTAAGCCTATGAGCCAGGAAGTAATCGATAAGGTTATTCCGGGCGAGAAGAGGATCACTCACAGACCTGCCGATGATATCCCGAACGAGCTTGATAAGCTTGAGAGCGAGATGAAGCAGTACAAGCAGCAGGATGAGGATGTGCTTTCATACGCACTGTTCCCACAGGTAGCAACAGACTTCTTCAAATATCGTGAGGCACAGCAGACAGGAATTGATGCGAAGAAGGCAGATGAAGCCAACGGAGCTTATCCTGTTTAGGGTGGAATAGAGTAGTAACAATTCAGAACAGGCTCAAGATGCTTCGCATCTTTCGCTGTATTTGATTCATCAAATACATATATTTATAAAACACGCCTCTTTCATGCAAGCATGAGAAGCGTGTTTTAAAATATATGTGCTGTTCTGAATTGTTATTTACATATTAAAAAACGTATGTTATAATTGTGAGGCAGTCTGAAAAGACTGCCTCGGTTATTGTGGGTGAAGGAGGAACAGATATGACGAAGTCATATTCAGGATCTGTTCCGGACATTCGTCATGAGGGGTACCAAGATGTGATGGAGTCCTTATGACATAAACATGCCGCCGACTGTTTTTAAGGGGCGATACATATTTACAAGGAGAGGATAAGATGGCAAGGAAAGAATCA
This sequence comes from Lachnospiraceae bacterium, assembly GCA_024691125.1. GTDB lineage: Bacteria > Bacillota > Clostridia > Lachnospirales > Lachnospiraceae > UBA2868. Next base: position 6,743 of record JAILNV010000177.1, read on the forward strand.
ATTACAAAGCAGATGATAATAGATGGAGCATTTGATATGCTCAGAGAGTCGGGGTATGAGAGCGTTACCGCAAGAAAGCTGGCATCTCATATAGGCTGCTCGACCCAACCCATATTCAGGGTTTATGAGAATATGGATGAATTGCTCAGGGAACTGTTTGAGAGGACAAGGACGGAGTATGAAGAGTTCTGCCTGAATGGCGGAAACGATTTTGACACTCCGTTTGTCAGCCTTGGAATGAATTACATCCAGTTCGCAAGAAAAGAACAGAACATGTTCAGGCTTTTATTCCTGTCCGGAAATAAGGAGCACACACTTTATGAACTGATAAACGGAAATGAGAATGCCTTCGTTATGAAGGAAATAAAGAAGATGAAGAAGCCCAATATGGATAAAGTGGAGGATATCTTCACCAAAGTGTTCATTTTCATGCATGGTATGGCATGCATGACCATTACCGGTGAGCTTGAGCTCACAGATGAAGATGCCTGCGGAATGCTTGAAGACGCCATTAAGGGATTCATAGGTTAGTCAGGAACCGGAGCTGTAACTGCAGAACGGCAAATGGGTTAGATATAAGGCAAGACATAAGAACATAATGAGAATAATCGTTGCGGGCGGCGGAGCCGCAGGTATGATGGCTGCAGCTGCTGCAGCCGCAGTAAGTAAGGATAATCAGGTTATACTTCTTGAGAAGAATGAGAAGCTGGGGAAGAAGCTGTTTATAACAGGAAAGGGCAGATGTAATCTTACCAATGCCTGTGATGAGACTGTTTTTTTCAATAATGTCATAAGCAACCCCAAGTTCTTATACAGCGCATTTTACGGTTTTACCAATAAGGCTGTGATGGGTTTTTTTGAAGAACATGGTCTTACGCTCAAGGTTGAACGGGGTGACCGGGTATTTCCGGCTTCCGATCATTCATCGGATGTTATCAGGACGCTTGAGCGCTGCCTCAGGGAAGCCAAGGTGGATATAAGGCTTAACTCAGGTGTTTCCGGAGTGATCGTAAATGAAGGACAGGCATGCGGTGTTGTATCTGACAGCGGCGAAAAAATAGAAGCTGACAGAGTCATACTTGCACTGGGAGGGGTGTCTTATCCGGGATGCGGAGCAACGGATGACGGATTCAGAATAGCATCACAGCTGGGGATTGAAACAAAAAAAGCGGAGGCTTCACTGGTTCCGCTTACGGTAATGGAGGGATGGTGTACCGGGCTTCAGGGGCTGTCTCTTAAGAATGTTTCGGTCAGGCTTGAAGCAGGGCTTAAGAAGCCGGTATATTCAGGCTTCGGAGAGATGCTTTTCACGCATTTCGGAGTGAGTGGACCGCTGATTCTGAGCGCAAGCAGCTATTTGACAGAAGGGATGTATAGAAAGAATCCTCTTCTTCATATAGACCTTAAACCGGCCATGAGTGAAAAACAGCTGGATGACAGGATCCTGCGTGATTTTTCCGAAGGAATGAACAGGCAGTTCGGTAATTCGCTCGGGAAGCTGCTGCCTGCGAAGCTAATACCTGTAATAACGGAACTCTCAGGGATCGATCCTCTGAAAAGAGTAAATGAGGTGACAAGAGCGGAAAGAGAGGATCTGGTCCGGCTGCTTAAAGATATGCGGCTTACGGTTACGGGGAACAGAGGCTTCAACGAAGCGATAATAACAAGAGGCGGAGTGAGGGTAAAAGAGATCAACCCCTCCACAATGGAAAGCAAGAAGATAAGTAATCTGTATTTTGCAGGTGAAATGATAGATGTGGATGCTCTGACAGGCGGATTCAACCTTCAGATTGCATGGTCCACCGGGCGTCTTGCCGGCGAATCGGCAGGAACATCCCAAGATGAAATAAAGAGCCAGGAAAGACCAAAATGAACCTATTATATCAGGAGGTGCTGTAATGCAGGTAGCGATTGACGGACCGGCAGGTGCAGGCAAAAGTACTATAGCAAAGAAACTTGCCGGAGAAGCCGGTTATATTTATGTTGATACGGGAGCAATGTACAGGGCAATGGCGCTGTATCTGATAAGATGCGGGATCGCACCTGATGATAGAGCCGGTATAGAAGAGGCTTGCGAAAAGGCCGACATCTCAATAAAATACGCAGACGGTGAGCAGCAGGTCATTCTCAACGGTGAGAATGTGAACGGTCTTATAAGGACGCAGGAAGTATCCAATATGGCATCGGTAAGCTCGGCTGATCCTAAGGTAAGGGAGAAGCTGGTCGTACTGCAGCAGAAGCTTGCCGCAAGCGCTGATGTGGTAATGGATGGCCGCGATATAGGAACCAAGGTACTGCCTGAAGCAGAGGTAAAGATCTATCTTACGGCGAGCACGGGAGTAAGGGCAAAAAGAAGATATGATGAAATGACGGCCAAGGGAGAAACCTGCAATCTTGAAGAAATCGAAAAGGAGATCGCGGAGCGGGATGAAAGAGATATGAACAGAGAGATATCCCCGCTTAAACAGGCTGAAGATGCTGTGCTTGTGGATACATCATATATGGGGATAGATGAGGTTGTAGAAGCGATAAACAGTATAATCGCGGATAAGACCGGAAAGTAAGGAGCAAGCCGGGTAAGAGCATAATAAAAGGTAAATACGCGTGACTATTCGGAACTCTGAATAGTAGAAATATAAATAAACAGGTCAGGATAAGATGGAAGTAACGGTTGCGGATAAATCGGGTTTCTGCTTTGGGGTTAAAAGAGCAGTCGATTCGGTATATGAGAGGCTTGAAAAGGGCGGGAAAATATACACATACGGACCTATTATTCATAATGAGCAGGTAGTGGATGAGCTTGAGGGGCTCGGAGTAAAGGTAATTAACTCCGAGGAAGAGCTGAAGGGGATCACTGAGGGGACTGTCATTATAAGATCCCACGGTGTTACAAAGCACACATATGAACTGATAGAGAATCAGGGACTTGAGGTGGTGGATGCGACCTGTCCGTTTGTGAAAAAGATACACAGTATTGTGGAAAAGGAAAGTAAGGCCGGAAAGCATATTATTGTTATAGGCAGCAGAAAACACCCTGAAGTTGAGGGAATAATCAGCTGGGTTGAGGGGGCTGTCACGGTTGTTGAGGATGTGTCTGAAGCGAATGATTTTACGCTGGAGAATGAAAGTGAAATATGTGTTGTTTCCCAGACAACTTTCAATAATAACAAATTTAAAGATTTAGTTGATATTTTTCAAAAAAAAGGTTATTATGTTAGTGTTGCCAATACAATATGTAATGCTACCGAGGAACGTCAGACGGAGGCTAAAAGGATAGCTTCTTCGGTGGATGCTATGATAGTTATAGGCGGGGCGGGCAGCTCCAATACACAGAAGTTGTATGAAATATGTAAGCATGAGTGTGAGAACACTCAGTACATTCAGACAGTTGATGACCTGGTACTAGATTCTATCGATTCCATTAAAAGTGTTGGTATTACAGCGGGGGCTTCCACCCCGAAAAAAATAATTCAGGAGGTTCAAAGCTATGTCAGAACAAACTTTTGAACAGATGTTGGAAGAATCATTTAAAACAATACATAACGGAGAGGTAGTTGAAGGTACAGTCATTGATGTTAAGCCTGATGAGATAATCTTGAACATAGGCTATAAATCAGACGGTATCATTACGAGGAACGAGTATTCCAATACACCGAATCTCGATCTTACGACGGCTGTTAAGGTGGGAGACACCATGGAAGCCAGAGTTATGAAGGTTAACGACGGTGACGGACAGGTTCTTCTTACCTATAAGAGGCTTGCGGCAGACAAGGGTAATAAGAAGCTTGAAGAAGCCTTCAACAATAAGGAGGTTCTTAAGGCTACCGTTGCTCAGATCCTTGACGGAGGACTTTCGGTTGTTGTTGAGGAATCAAGGGTATTTATTCCCGCAAGTCTTGTATCGGATACTTACGAAAGAGATCTCAGCAAGTATCTCGGACAGGAGATAGAATTCGTTATTACCGAGTTCAATCCCAGAAGACGCAGGATCATTGGTGACAGAAAACAGCTGCTGATGGCAGAGCGTGAGAAGCTTCAGGAAGAGCTGTTCTCAAGGATCAAGGTTGGAGACGTGGTTGACGGCGTTGTTAAGAATGTTACCGATTTCGGTGTGTTCGTAGACCTTGGCGGAGCAGACGGACTTCTTCACATATCAGAGATATCATGGGGACGAGTTGAGAATCCCAAGAAGGTGTTCAAGCCCGGTCAGGAACTTAAGGTTCTCATTAAGGATATTCAGGAGAAGAAGATCGCGCTTTCACTTAAGTTCGCTGATTCCAATCCGTGGAACGATGCAGAGAGCAAGTATGCAGTTGACAAGGTTGTTACCGGTAAGATCGCAAGAATGACCGATTTTGGCGCATTTGTTGAGCTTGAGCCCGGAATCGATGCATTGCTCCATGTATCACAGATATCAAGAGAGCATATAGATAAGCCTGCCGATATTCTTAAGGTTGGTCAGGAAGTAACTGCCAAGATAGTTGACTTCAAGCCTGAGGATAAGAAGATAAGTCTTAGCATGAAAGCTTTGATAGAGCCTGAGAAGAAGGAAGAAGAAGCAGAGGCTGAAGAGAATGACGATGTTGTAAGCGTTGATATCAATGCCGAGATAGAGAAGGCTAAGGAAGAAGAAGCTAAAGAAGAGGCAGAAGCTGAAGCTGATGCAGCAGAGAGCACTGTGGAACCCGCTGCTGAATAAACAGCCGAAGATAATATAAAGCCTGATGATCAGGGATGATAAAAACCGTGAATCTTCAGATGAATCAGACATATGTAAGGTTCCGGACATGAGGTGAATGGATATGGCTTATACATATGAACAGTTCGAGGCTGCCATCTTAAAGATGACAACCATAGATCTTACAGCATATAAAGAAAAGCAGATGAAACGAAGAATCGATACACTGATCAATAAGCATAAGATCAGCGGTTATGAGGAATTCGTTAAGACGCTTAAGACAGACAAGACTCTGTTTGATGAATTCGTTAATTATCTGACCATAAATGTGTCGGAGTTTTACAGAAATACAGATCAGTGGGAGCTGATGGATAAGACTTTCATTCCCGAACTGATCAAGAAGTTTGGTAAGAATCTTAAGATATGGAGCGCTGCGTGCTCTACAGGTGATGAGCCTTACTCACTGGTGATGGCTTTTTCAAGGCACATTCCGATGAGTCAGATCAAGATCATAGCAACAGATCTTGACAAACAGGTTATAGCTCAGGCTAAGACCGGTCTGTACAGTGCGAAGAGTATTGCCGGTGTTCCTGATGATTTCAAGAAGAAGTATTTTACCCAGATAGGAAGCTCTTATAAGATTTCCGATGAGATCAAGAGCCATGTTGAGTTCAAGGAGCATAATCTGTTAAAGGATCCGTATCCTACGGGCTGCAACATTATAGTATGCCGTAACGTTCTTATTTACTTTACCGATGAGGCTAAGGATGAGATTTATAAGAAATTCAATGCTTCCTTGGTAAAGGGTGGGCTTCTGTTCATAGGAAGTACGGAGCAGATAGTAAATCATAAGGATTTCGGTTACGAGAGACGAAATTCATTCTTTTATCAGAAAGCATAAAGGGACCGGGGGACGGTTCTGTGGTTCGAATAATAAGAAGGGGCTGTCGCACTAAGAATAGTGTGGCAGCTCCTTTTTCAGGAACCAGGGGACGGTTCTGCAGGAACCAGGGGACGGTTCTGTGGTTCCCATCTTAAGCTCTTTTACAGTTTCAGTTCTTCAACCAGTTGTTTTAACTGCTCTTCAGCCGTATCTTCACTATATGGTATGTATAATTCCTTTGATTCATATGTTTCACGGAAATATGGAAGAATGGAAGGTGACCGGGGAACCGTCCCCTGGTTCCCCAGGGGGAAGAACATTCCGGTATACTTTGTGTAGCAGGTTTCCTTTGTTGCAGGCTGGCGGCGAGAGGGATCAACGCCGGAAGCCGCAGATCTGTGAATGCAGAAGTCCTCATTCGGAAGATAGTAGTAATCCTTGTAATTGCTGTAAAACAGCTTGAGAGTTCCGGTATAGACAGGTACTCTCAGGAGGGCTGTATTATCCGGGCGTATTGACAGTATTGCCTGCCCATGTTTGGTTTTGAAGCTTTTCGGGATGTACAGGTTATGTGTGCAGCTTATGAGGAGCTCCTTGCATGGATTGCCGTGATAATCTTCAAAGCTATGTATCTCATGGGATACATACGATAGCTTAAGAGAACAGATATCTGTATAGTAAAGCACGGGAAGGATGTATGCCATTCCCTTAAGATCCTCACTGTTATGGAATATAAGCGGATCAAGAAGATCCTCGGAAGGGGTACGTACATACCTGTGATATACGGAAATGAGATCCCGTCCGGTATAAGGATCCGTACTGTTTATATCAAGAAGCTGTTCTATCTCCCTCTGACGAAGTGAGGAAAGAGAGAGGATATT